>DDCQ01000095.1:37618-74367 GCA_002334915.1 Porticoccaceae bacterium UBA2002 | reverse complement strand
TCCCACTCAATAGCTACTGTCGGCTTACTCTAAATACCCTAGGTTAACCGAGAAGCCTCGGTACTCTCATTGATAAAAATGATACTTCTTTTCGGTCAGTACGACTTTTCGCTCAGCACCACTTTGAGATGCTATTCCCTCGTAAGCGGTATTAAAGGCTGTCGTTGACTCTGGTGCGCAGGTCTTTGCCGGGTTTGAAGTAGGGGACGTATTTGCCGGTGAGTTGCACTGGGTCGCCGGTCTTGGGGTTGCGGCCCATGCGCGGGGCGCGGTAGTGCAGGGAGAAGCTGCCAAAGCCGCGGATTTCTATGCGTTGGTTGGCTACTAGGGCTGAAGTCATTCGCTCGATAATCATGCGCACGGCAAGTTCCACATCTTTGGGTGGCAACTGGTCCTGGCTGGCGGAGATTTTTTCGATCAGTTCAGACTTGGTCATGCGTAATACTTGTACTTCTGTTGTGGTTGCTGTGCGTTGTTTTTGTTACTTATTGATTTTATTGAAGTTTTAGATTTATTCAAGGAAAACTTGAGTTATTACCAGTTTTTGGGCAAAAAAAAAGGGTGGCCAGGCCACCCTTTTCTAACTCAGCGGGACATTATTTGTCCATTTGAGCCTTGATCAGGTCACCGATGGTGGCTGGTGATGAGGTGTCAGTCTCGGTCTTGCGGTGTGCTTTAACCGCGTCTTTCTCTTCAGACACATCTTTTGCTTTGATCGATAGATTAATAACGCGGTTCTTGCGATCTACGTTAATAATCTTGGCTTCAACTTCTGCACCTACTGTCAGCTCATTGCGGGCGTCTTCTACTTTGTCGCGAGACAGTTCAGAGCCTTTCAATATAGCTTCGATGTCATTGCCCAGGTCGATTACTGCACCTTTGGCGTCAACTTCTTTAACAGTGCCTTTAACAATAGCGCCTTTGTCATTCTCGGCTACATAATTGTTAAATGGATCATCAGATAGTTGCTTGATTCCCAGTGAGATGCGCTCGCGCTCTGCATCGATGCTGAGTACCACTGTTTCAACTTCTTCGCCTTTCTTGAAGCTGCGTACGGCTTCTTCGCCAGTCTCGTTCCAGGAAATATCGGACAGGTGCACCAGACCATCAATACCACCGTCCAGACCGATAAAGATACCGAAGTCAGTGATGGATTTGATTTTGCCTGAGATCTTGTCGCCTTTGGTCATGGTTGAAGCAAAGTCGTCCCATGGGTTGGTAAAGCACTGCTTGATACCCAGGGAGATACGACGACGCTCTTCGTCGATGTCCAGTACCATAACTTCAACTTCCTGACCCAGGTCAACGATCTTGGATGGATGAACATTTTTGTTAGTCCAGTCCATTTCAGACACGTGTACCAGACCTTCAACACCATCTTCCAGTTCGGCAAAACAACCGTAGTCTGTAAGGTTGGTGATCTTGGCCTTGCAACGTGCGCCCTCTGGGTAGCGGCCTTTGATGTCGCCCCAGGGATCTTCGCCCATCTGCTTCATGCCCAGTGATACGCGGTTGCGCTCACGGTCAAACTTCAGAACCTTAACGTCGATCTCGTCGCCCACATTGATCATCTCGGATGGGTGCTTGATGCGCTTCCAAGACATATCAGTGATGTGCAGCAGACCATCGATGCCGCCCAGATCTACGAACGCACCGTAATCAGTCAGGTTCTTGATCACACCTTTCAGTGAAGCGCCCTCTTCCAGGTTGGCCAGCAGCTCTTCGCGCTCTGCAGAGTTTGCACTCTCCATAACGGCGCGACGGCTAACCACAACGTTGTTGCGCTTGGGGTCTAGCTTGATAACTTTAAATTCTAGCTCGATGTTTTCCAGGTGAGTAATTTCACGCAGTGGGCGAACATCAACCAGCGAACCTGGCAGGAACGCACGCAGGCCGCGAACATCAACTGTGAAACCACCTTTAACCTTGCCGGAGATAACGCCTGTAACCACTTCGTCAGCATTGTGTGCTGCTTCGAGCTCGATCCAGGATTCTGCGCGGCGGGCTTTTTCACGAGAGAGCTTGGTAGCACCGAAACCGTCTTCAACAGCTTCCAGGGCAACCTGAACTTCGTCGCCTACTGCAACTTCCAGTTCACCTTTCTCGTTGTAAAATTGATCTGCGGGGATGACGCCTTCAGACTTCAAACCAGCATGTACCGTTACCCAGTCTTTATCGACATCGATAATTACGCCTGTGATGATGGCGCCGGGGTTCATTTCTACGGTTTGTAAACTTTCTTCAAATAGATCTGCGAAATTTTCGCTCATGGGAAATACCTAAGTATTGACAGAGTCACAGCATGAGCTGCGCTCTTTTTTCCGCGTGGCCAGTTTACGCGGGTCAGTTAAAATAAAGGCTTGCAACAATAACAGCTGGCGACTGTTGCAATGCCCGATATTGAACGCCCAATATTGAACGTCTGTTACTGATCGATAACTTTGACCAAACCCTTCAGGTACACCAGGTTTAGCACTGTATCCATCACTTCTTGAATAGATAATTCGGAGGTGTCTAGCTCAATGGCATCCTCGGCGGGAAGCAGAGGCGACGCATCTCGGTTCATATCTCGTTCATCTCGAGAGCGTACCTGCTCTTCGAGGGTGCGCAGACTAACATTTTCGCCCTTATCTAGCAACTCTTTGTAGCGACGCTGGGCGCGCTCTTCAATGCTGGCCGTGAGGTAAATTTTAAGTGGTGCCTCGGGGAACACCACGGTGCCCATATCGCGACCATCGGCAATCAGGCCGGGGGCTTTGGCAAACTGGCGCTGGCGGTCAAACAGTGCGGCGCGCACCTCTGGATGGGCCGCCACCTGGGAGGCCATGGCGCCGGTATTTTCAGTGCGCAGTTCCTGGCTGACATCCTCGCTCTCCAGCAGAATTTTCAGGCTGCCGTCGTCCAGGGTTTTGAAATCTATATCCATATGGGCTGCCAGTACGCTGAGGGCCTGGTCGTTATCCAGCGCCACTCGGTGACGCTGGGCCGCAAGACCCAGCAGACGATAGAGCGCGCCGCTGTCCAGGTAGTGGAACCCCAGTTTATTGGCCAGCCCGCGGCTCACTGTGCCTTTGCCGGCGCCGCTGGGGCCGTCGACTGCAATAATTATTGCCATATTAATGCCCCGTCAGTGGGTGGTTTACGACTGGGTAACCGTTAAATTAATCCCTATTTGCCGGGCCAGGCCCACAAAGTTAGGGAAGGACGTGGCCACATTATTGGCCTCATGGACAAAAATATCGCCGCTGGCGCGCAGTGCGGCTATGGTAAAGGCCATAGCAATACGGTGATCGTCATGGCTCTGCACTTCGCCAGAGCCAATCTGGCCGCCCACAATGCGAATGCCGTCGGCTGTGGGCTGGGCATCAATGCCCAGGGTAATCAGGCCATCGGCCATGCTTTGAATGCGGTCGCTCTCTTTAACCCGCAGCTCCTCGGCGCCGGTAAGCACTGTGGTGCCCTGGGCACAGGCGGCGGCAATAAACAGCACGGGGAACTCGTCAATGGCCAGAGGCACCTGATCTTCGGGAATCTCTATGCCTTTTAACGCACCGTAACGCACGCGAATATCGGCCACGGGCTCGCCGCCCACTTCAATTTCATTGCTCAGCTCAATGCTGGTGCCCATCTGACGCAGAATATTGATGACGCCGACTCTGGTGGGGTTAACCCCTACATGGCGCAGGCTGATATCTGAGCCTGGCACTATGGCTGCGGCCACCATAAAAAATGCCGCTGAGGAAATATCGGCGGGCACATCAATGCGGCTGGCCTTAAGGCTGCCACCACCACTGAGGGAGGCTTTGTTGCCCTGGGTGATAACATCGTAGCCAAAGCCGCGCAACATGCGCTCGGTATGGTCGCGGGTGGGTGCTGGCTCAACCACGGAGGTTTGACCCTCGGTGTAGAGACCGGCTAACAGCACACAGGACTTCACCTGGGCACTGGCCATTGGCATTTGGTAATTGATGGGCCTGAGGCTCTGGCCCCCTTTAATTTTTAGCGGTGGACGGCCACCCTCGGCGGTTTCTATTGCCGCACCCATCTGGCGCAGCGGGTCGGCCACTCGACCCATGGGCCTAGCGGAGAGCGAGGCATCACCGGTAAGCTCTGTGTCAAAGCTCTGCCCTGCCAGCAGGCCGCTCAACAGGCGTATTGAGGTGCCGGAATTGCCCAGATAAAGGGGTTTAGTCGGGGCTTTAAGACCGTGCAGGCCAACGCCGTGAATAACTACGCGGCCCTGATCTGGACCCTCAATCTGCACCCCCATATCGCGGAACGATTGCAGTGTTGCCAGACTGTCTTCGCCCTCTAGAAACCCGGTAACCTCGGTCATGCCCTCGGCCAGCGAGCCAAGCATGATGGAGCGATGGGACATGGATTTGTCGCCGGGAACTCGCAGATCACCCTGGGCATTGCCACCTGGTGAGACTGCGTAGTTGATGGTTTTTTCTGTCATGGGGCTGTTTATTCCAGTTTTTGTCTTGCTTTCAAGTATTTTGCCAAAGTGATTGCGGGCATCCCGGGCGCGGGTAAAGCTGCCCATCAGGTAGTCCTGGTCGCCAGTTTCGATGGCGCTGCGCATCTGTTTAAAATTATCCATCACCTGGTCGAGAATGGTCAGTATCGCATCGCGATTGGCCAGGGCTATATCGCGCCACATCACCGGATCACTGGCGGCGATGCGGGTAAAGTCGCGGAAGCCACCGGCAGCGTAGCGAAAAATTTCGCGGTTATCGCCCATGGCGGCCAATGTGTCGACCAGCGAGTAGGCAAGAAAATGTGGCAGATGGCTGGTGGCAGCGAGAATTTCATCGTGCTCCTGCACATCCATGGTCGAGACTATGGCGCCAGTGGCACTCCACAGGTCGGAGACCAGCTTTAGGTGCTCTGCCCCTGTGGTCTGATTGGGTGTAAGGATAATTCTGTGATCGACAAACAGCTCGCTGTTAGCGGCGGTAACACCGCTTTTTTCTGAGCCTGCGATGGGGTGCCCGGGCACCAGCTGCGCTGGCATAGTGGTGTAAATAGCTTTGGCGGCTTCCACTACTGAACCCTTAACACTGGCCACATCAGTGATGCTGACATCGGCCGACAGCTGCTCAAAACAGTCTTGCAGCACCGCGGGCACGGTCAATGTGGGCACGCCAATTACGACCAGATCACCGAAGCCCAGTTCGGGGGCAATAGCGGCCAGGCTGGGCTCGACACGGTCGACAACCCCCATTTGCAATGCTATCTCGAGGGTGGATTCTCGTCTGGAGATACCCACTACCTGTCGGGCCAGACCATTTTTGCGCGCCACAGCAGCCAGACTGGAACCTATAAGGCCCAGACCAATCACCACTAGGCGATTAATAGTCGGCTTGGACGATGTGACATCTGATGGCATGGGGCACCGGGTTATTTAATTTAGCGAGGTTAATACCAGCGAATTACAGCACGGCGCGCGGGTAAGAACCGAGAATCTTTAGTTCGGCCACTGAGGTGCTGAGCTCTTCAAGCACATCGGCCACTGGTTGGTCTTCGATATGGCCAACCAGATCGATAAAGAATACATAGGACCATTTGCTGTTGCGCGAGGGTCGCGACTCCAGCCGGGTCATATCCACATTGAAGCGACGGAATGGCTCGAGCAGATCGTGCAGAGCACCTGGTTTGTTGTGCACTGAGACCACTATTGAGGTTCTGTCGTCGCCACTGCGCGGCACGGGCTCGCGGCCAATAATTAAGAATCTGGTGCTGTTGTCGGGGCGATCTTCGATTTTCTCCCACATCTTTTCCAGACTGTAGAGCTCGCAGGCCATATCACCGGCAATGGCCGCTGAGTTCCACTCACCCTGCACGCGTTTGGCGGCCTCGGCATTACTGCTGACGGCAACTCGCTCTATATTTGGATAGTTGGAGTTGAGCCACTGGCGGCACTGGGCCAGAGACTGGGCGTGGGAATAGACTCTGGTCACGCTGTCTTTATTGGTGTTGGGGCCGATCATAAAGTGCTGGTGAATACGAAGTTCTACTTCGCCACAAATTTTCAGTGAGGAGTCCATAAAACTGTCGAGAGTGTGACTGATCACGCCCTCGGTGCTGTTCTCGACTGGTACCACCCCATAGTTGCAGGAACCTGCCAATACTTCGCGGAAGACTTCGTCGATGGCGGCCTGGGGCACGCTGATCGCGGAATCACCAAAGTGTTTGAGCGCCGCCTCCTGGGTAAAGGTGCCCTCGGGGCCAAGAAATGCCACCTTGATGGGTTGTTCCAGCGCCAGGCAGGCGGACATAATTTGCCGGAATAGCCGCGCCATCTCTTCATTGTCGAGAGGGCCTGCATTTTTTTCCATAATATGGCGCAGCACCTGAGCTTCGCGCTCGGGCTTGTAGTAGGCCACATCGCCCTGGCCTTTTTTGACCTCGGCAACCTGCTGGGCACAGCGGGCACGATCGCTGATGGCCTGCATAATCTGCAGGTCCAGGGCGTCGATCTTATCTCTTAGTCCCAGTAACGGGTTTTCCTTAGACATGTTTAGGCCTATTCCTCAGCCACGGCTTCTGTGGTTTCGCCTTCTTCACCTTCGATAAACTCTTCTTCCTCGGGCTCGGCAATACGCGCCAGACTCACCAGATTTTCACTATCTTTAAGGCGGATAATACGCACACCCTGGGTGTTGCGCCCTACCACAGATACCTCATCACCTCTGGTGCGCACCATGGTGCCCTGGTCAGAGATCAGCATAATTTCATCGCCGGCAAATAGCTGGGTGGCACCTACTAAAGGCCCGTTACGGTCACTGGCCTGAATCGCGATCATACCTTTACCGCCACGACCCTTGGTGGGGAACTCGTCAACGGTGGTGCGCTTGCCATAGCCATTTTCACAGACGGTCAGCAGGAAGCCGTCCTGCTCTGGAATCACCATAGAAATCACTTTATGCTTATCTGGCAGTCGCATACCGCGCACACCTTTGGACACTCGGCCCATGGCGCGGGCGTCGGTGCTGGCAAAGCGCACGGCCTTGCCTTCGGAACTTAGCAGCATCACATCGCTGTTATCATCGATAATCGCGGTGCCCACCAGCTGGTCGCCCTCAACCAGATCCACTGCGCGCAAACCTACGCTGCGCGGACGGGAATACTGGTCCAGGCTGGTCTTTTTAACCGTGCCATTGGCGGTGGCCATAATCACAAACTTGTCTTCGCTGTACTCCTCTACTGGCAGGATGGAGCTAATGCGCTCGCCCTCGTCCAGCGGCAGCAGATTAACCACTGGGCGACCGCGGGAATTGCGGCCGGCCACCGGTATCTGGTAGACCTTGAGCCAGTACACCTTGCCCAGATTGGTAAAGCACAAAATAGTGGCGTGAGTGCTGGCCACCAGCAGGTGCTCAACAAAGTCTTCATCTTTAACCGCAGTTGCCGACTTACCCATGCCACCGCGGCGCTGGGCCTGGTAGTCGGATAGAGGCTGGGTTTTGGCGTAGCCGCCGTGGGAGATGGTCACCACGCGGTCTTCTTCGGTAATCAGGTCTTCTACGGTAAGGTCGTGCTGGGATTCGACGATCTCGCTGCGGCGCTCGTCGCCAAACTCTTCGACTACGGTCTCAAGCTCTTCGCGAATAACCGACATCAGACGGTTGAGGTCACCCAGAATATCCTGGTAGTCAGCAATCTCTTCCAGCTTGACCGCAAACTCTTCGATAATTTTGTCGTGCTCCATACCGGTGAGGCGGTGCAGACGCAGCTCGAGGATATCTTTGGCCTGCTCTGGGGACAGATAGTACTTGCCGTCACGCAGTCCAAACTGCTCTTCCAGCCATTCCGGACGGGTCGCCTCGGGGCCGGCACGCTCGAGCATGGCTACTACAGCACCGGGATCCCAGCCCTGGGCAATCAATGCTTCACGGGCATCAGCTGGAGTCGATGACTCTTTGATCAGCTTGATAATTTCATCGATATTGGCCAGCGCAATGGCGAAGCCTTCCAATGTATGGGCGCGCTCTCGAGCCTTGCGCAGTAAATAAATAGTTCGGCGGGTGACCACTTCGCGGCGATGGCGAACAAAGGCCTCGAGCATCTGTTTAAGATTAAGAATCTTGGGCTGGCCATCGACCAGTGCCACCACATTGATACCAAATACAGACTGCAGCTGGGTCTGGGCATAGAGGTTGTTAAGCACCACCTCGCCCAGCTCCCCGCGCTTAAGCTCAATCACTACCCGCAGGCCGTCTTTGTCTGATTCGTCGCGCAGCTCGGAGATACCCTCGATCTTTTTCTCTTTGACCAGCTCGGCAATACGCTCAATCAGGCGCGCCTTGTTAAGCTGATAGGGAATCTCGTGAATAATAATGGTTTCGCGCTTGGTCTTTTCGTCGATCTCGACCTCTGCCTTGGCGCGCACATAGATGCGCCCGCGGCCGGTTCTGTAGGCCTGAACTATGCCCGCCTTACCATTGATAATCGCCCCTGTGGGGAAGTCTGGGCCCGGGATATATTCCATCAGTTCGTCGATAGTAATCTCGGCATTATCAATAAGCGCCAGACAGCCTTTAACCACTTCGCTGAGGTTGTGGGGCGGAATATTGGTCGCCATGCCCACCGCAATGCCTGAGGAGCCGTTGACCAGCAAGTTGGGCACACGGGTTGGCATCACCACAGGAATCTGTTCGGTCTCGTCGTAGTTGGGGACAAAATCGACGGTATCTTTCTCTAGGTCTTCAAGCAGCGCATGGGCAATCTTGGTCATGCGAATTTCGGTGTATCGCATGGCTGCAGCAGAGTCACCGTCAATCGAACCAAAGTTACCCTGGCCGTCGACCAGCATATAGCGCAGGGAGAATGGCTGGGCCATACGCACTATGGTTTCATAAACGGCAGAGTCGCCATGGGGGTGGTATTTACCAATGACATCACCCACCACACGGGCAGATTTCTTGTAGGCTTTGTTCCAGTCGTTATTGAGTTCGCTCATGGCGAAAAGCACTCGCCGGTGCACTGGTTTTAAGCCGTCGCGCACATCGGGCAGTGCCCTGCCGACGATCACACTCATGGCGTAGTCAAGATAGGACTGTTTGAGCTCGTCCTCGATATTAACCGGAACAATTTCCTTCGCTAAATCACCCATAATGTACGATTATTCCCTGATTTTATTGTGCTTTTTGAGAGCTACTTTAAGGGTCGAATTTTAGCATAGATAAGCAGAGTTTTTCTCCCTTTTATTGCCCCTAAAGCGCCTATAACTCTTAAACCGCAGAAAAAACTCGGTATACTCCAAACCAACACTCAGGAGTGATCATGCAAGCCTCAAAAATAGACCTGTTAATCCACTGCAGATGGATTATTCCCATAGTCCCGGAAAACCAAATATTAGAGCACTGCTCGCTGGCAGTGGACGGGGAAAAAATAATTGGTATCTATCCCCAGGCTGAGGCCAACAGGCGCTTTGATGCCGCCAAAACCGAAACTCTGGACAACCATGTGGTAATGCCAGGGCTGGTCAATACCCATGGCCATGCCGCCATGAGCCTGCTGCGCGGCCATGCCGACGATCTGGCCCTGCGACCCTGGCTGGAAAAACATATCTGGCCCATCGAAGCGCGCTACCTCAGTGAGGAATTTGTTGCCGATGGCACCAGACTGGCCATGGCCGAAATGATTGCCAGCGGCACCACCTGCTTTGCAGATATGTATTTCTTTGATGAGACGATTGCCGAGGCAGTGCGCGACGCCGGCATGCGCTGCCAGATTGGCTTTACCGTGCTGGATTTTGCAACAGCCTATGGCAAAGATGCCAACGACTATATCCACAAAGGGCTACAACTCAATGACAAATACAGCGGCCATTCGCTGATTAAAATTGCCTGCGCCCCCCATGCCCCCTACTCGGTATCGGACGACGCCATGCAGGTAATAAGTACCTATGCCAATGAGCTGGATATGCCGATCCATATTCACTGCCATGAAACCGCCGACGAAGTCAGTGAGTCGATGGGGCAGTATGGCTGTCGCCCACTTGAGCGCCTCAGGAATCTGGGGCTGTTATTGCCTCAAACTCAGCTGGTGCATATGACCCAGATAACCAGAGATGACATCCAGCTGGTGCAGGACCATAACTGCCATGTAGTGCACTGCCCCGAGTCCAACCTAAAACTGGCCAGCGGCTTTTGCCCGGTGGGCCAGTTACTGGATGCTGGTATCAATGTGGCCATAGGCACAGATGGTGCCGCCAGCAATAATGACCTGGATCTTTTTGGCGAGTTAAAGACCGCGGCAATGCTGGCCAAGGCAGTATCTGGCGATCCCACCACATTGGACGCCCATGCCGCGCTGCGTATGGCAACTATTAATGGCGCCAGGGCGCTGGGCTGGGACCATGAAATTGGCAGTCTGGAAGCCGGCAAATCGGCGGATATAATTGCTGTTAAAATGGATTCTATCCCCCAGCAACCCCTGTATAATCCCGAGTCCCAGCTGGTGTATACCAATATGGGGCACAGGGTGAGCCACAGCTGGGTAGCGGGCAAGCCTCTGCTACAAGACTCTGAGCTATTAACCCTTAATCAGCAGAGCCTGATCCAGAGCGCTGGCGACTGGCGTAACAAAATCTCTAGCTAGCAAACCTTTTTTAAGCGGAAACCAAGCATGTCTAAAACGCAAAATGTGGACCCCAACGAAATTCGCAAGTTTGAAGAACTGGCCAGCCGCTGGTGGGACAGAAACAGTGAATTTAAGCCACTGCACGATATTAATCCGCTGCGCGCCAACTGGATTGACGCTCTGGCACCTGTAGCTGAGAAAAAGATTCTCGATGTCGGCTGTGGCGGCGGTATTCTCTGTGAGGCCCTGGCCCAGCGCGGCGCCACTGTCACCGGTATTGATATGGGCGAAGCCCCATTGGCGGTGGGCAATTTGCACAAGCTTGAGTCTGGTGTTGCGGTTACCTATGAGAAGTCGACCGCCGAAGACTATGCCGCCAGCCATGCTGAAGCCTTTGATACAGTTACCTGTCTGGAGATGCTGGAACATGTGCCAGACCCCAGCTCTGTGGTGGCCGCCTGTGCCGCCATGACCAAGCCCGGGGGTACGCTATTTTTCTCCACTATTAACCGCAACCCAAAATCTTATTTGCTGGCGATTATCGGCGTGGAATATGTGCTGCGCATGTTGCCCAAGGGCACTCATGAGTACAGTAAGTTTATTCGTCCCTCGGAACTGGGGCAGTGGATTCGCGATGCCGGCCTGGATATCGACCAGATGACCGGGCTGCTCTACAACCCCATCACCAAGACCTACAAGTTGGATGAGCGTGATGTGGATGTTAACTATATGATCTGTGTCAGGAAACCTGCCTAAACCATGCTTAACTTTGACGCCCTGCTATTTGATTTAGATGGCACCTTGCTGGATACAGCACCGGACTTTATTACTGCCCTAAAAACCCAGCTGCGCCTCCATGGTCGCGAGCCAATGGATGACCATATAATTCGCAGCTGCGTGACCAATGGCTCTGTGGGCATTATTGAAATGGGTTTTGGCATGGACCAGGACCACCCGGAATTTGAGCCTCTAAGAGAGGAGTTTCTGGCGCTGTACTTTGCCAATCTGGCCGATAAAACTGCCCTATTTAGCGGCTTGCAGCAGGTGCTGGATGAATGCGCTGAGCGCGATATTCCCTGGGGCATTGTGACTAACAAACCCTGGAAATATACCGAGCCAGCACTGACCCAGCTTGGCCTGATGGCCGATGCCGCCACGGTAATCTGCCCGGATCATGTGGCCGAGCCTAAACCGCACCCTGAGCCCATGCACCTGGCCTGCAGCCAGATTGATATTGCCCCGGCCAACTGCCTGTATGTGGGTGACCATGTGCGCGATATAGATGCTGGCCGCGCCGCAGGCATGCGCACCATCGCTGCCGGTTGGGGCTATATTGAAGCCGGTGAAGATATTAGCAGCTGGAATGCTGACTGGATTGTGCAACAGTCCCGCAATCTGTATTCGCTGCTGTTTTAACTGTTTAAATGCTTATTTAAGGAAAACCCCGTGCTCAGCCCCGAACAAATTATTACCTATCAGGCCAGCCCCAACCTGCTGCAAGATCGCATTATTCTGATTACTGGTGCCGGAGATGGCATAGGCAAGGCTGCGGCTATCAGCACTGCTGCGCTGGGTGCCAGAGTTATTCTGGCGGGCAGAACCGTGGCTAAACTGGAGCAGGTATTTGACCATATAGTTGCCGCAGGCGGCGCGGAACCCGTGATTTACCCGGTTGACCTAGAAGGGGCTACTGGGCAGGACTACGATGAGTTGGCGGCAACTATTGACCAACAGCTTGGGCACCTGGATGGCCTGCTGCACAATGCCGCCATACTGGGCCAGCGCACCCCGCTGAGCAACTATCGGCAGGATGTCTGGGACAAGGTGCTGCAGGTCAATGTAACGGCCCAGTTTAAGATGACCCAGGCGCTGATGCCGGTGCTGGAGAAATCTGAGGATGCCTCAATTGTGTTTACAACCTCCAGTGTGGGACGTCAGGGACGAGCCTTCTGGGGTGCCTATGCGGTGTCCAAATTTGCCACTGAGGGCATGATGCAGACCTGGGCTGCGGAGCTGGAGGGTCTGGGATCAATTCGCGCCAACGCGGTTAACCCCGGCGCCACCAGAACCCAGATGCGCGCTCAGGCCTTTCCTGCGGAAAACCCCAATAGCCTGAAAACAGGTGCGGATATTATGCCTGCTTATCTGTATCTGCTGGGGCCCGACAGCGCCGGCGTTAATGGCCAGTCTATCGACGCCCAGATTAGATAAGCCCTTAGCGCAAGGGAAAAGCCCTTAGCGCCTGCTGGTATCACCGCGGGCGCGCAGCTTGCGTTCTTTGCGCTGGCGAATATCCCGATAGACATTTTTTTCACTAAACCTGGGTGGCTTAAGAGCCACAGCGCGAAATAGCGAGATTACCTGCTTTGGATCCAGCTCGATAAACTCTGAGCGGCGCACAATTGACGGCAGCTCGATGGGGCCATAGCTAATACGCTTGAGGCGATTGACCTCGACTCCCTGAGATTCCCATAGGCGACGCACCTCCCGGGTACGACCCTCGGCCAGAATCACCCGAAACCAGTTATTACTGCCGCCGCGCTCGTCAGCGCTGCGCGCATGCTGGGCCTTAACGGTTTGAAACTTGGCTATGCCGTCATCCAGAATAACGCCCTCGGTGAGACGTGCAATCATCTCCTCGTCCACGTCACCATGGATACGCGCCATATACTCGCGCTTAACTTCGTAGGAGGGGTGCATCAGGCGGTTGGCCAGCTCGCCGTGATTGGTAAATAACAGCAGGCCACTGGTGTTGATGTCCAGGCGACCAATGGCGATCCAGCGACCGCGATTTAATCTGGGTAATTTATCGAAAACCGTGGGCCTGCCCTCAGGGTCAGAGGTGGTGCTTACCTCGCCCTCTGGCTTGCTGTACATCAGTACTCTGGGGCTGTCGTCGGTAACAATTTTAACGGCGCGGCCATCGACCAGAATGCGGTCTTCGGCCTCGGCACGATCACCCAGTTTGGCGACTGAGCCATTGACCGACACGCGACCAGCGGAGATCCATTTCTCCAGTTCACGGCGGGAACCCAGGCCTGCAGTAGCCAGTACTTTTTGTAATTTTTCACTCATGAGCTGGTGCGCTATCTCTGTCTGCTGGATGACCGGCTGGGCCGTCTAATTCTGATTCTATTTTAGGCTCAGCGGCGTCTTCATCGTCCTCGCCACTCTCGCCACTCTCATCAGTCAGAGCGACACCATCAACTTGCTGGTCCAGCTCAAACTCATCGTTGGCGGCCAGGGGAACAGCTGGGACAGCGCCCTCGTCTGCTGGCTTTTCACCCAGGCTTAGCTCCAGCTCTGGATCAAGCTCGGCCAGGTCTTTAATCTCGCCCAGTGCTGGCAAATGCTCGAGGCTCTTAAGGTTAAAGTAATCGAGAAACTGTTTGGTGGTGGCGTACAACGCTGGCTTGCCCGGCACGTCACGGTAGCCCACCACGCGCACCCAGTCGCGCTCTTGGAGGGTTTTAATAATATCGGAGCTTACGGCCACGCCGCGCACCAGTTCAATATCGCCGCGAGTCAGGGGCTGGCGGTAGGCGATAAGAGACAGGGTCTCCAGCATGGCGCGGGAGTAGCGCTTGGGCTTCTCTTCCCAGAGGCGATTGACCCAGGTGGACAGTTCCTGACGCACCTGAAAACGGTAGCCGCTGGCCACCTGCTTTAGTTCAAAACCGCGCTCTCTGCAGTCGCCTTCAATCTCTTCCAGCGCCGCTTTGATCTGATCTCGCGGCGGACGCTCTTCATCTTCAAACAGGTTTTCCAGTTTGCCGATATCCAGAGGCTTGCCCACTGCCAGCAGCGCACCTTCAATAATTTTTCTGATTAGATCTGGGTTCATGATGTTCTTGCTTTTACGTGTATTGGACCAAAAGATTCGCTCTGCACAATCTCAACTAATGACTCTTTAATTAATTCCATAATGGCCAGGAAGGTAACCACCACGCCCAGGCGACCCTCTTTTTCTTTAAACAGGCTGACAAAGGGCACAAACTGCTGGCCGCGGATACTGTCCAGCACCTGGGTCATACGCTCGCGAGTCGATAGCTTTTCAAGTTCTATCTGGTGGCTCTCGAACATTTCTGCACGGCGCAGCACGTCGGCCAGGGCAGTTAAAATTTCGCGCATATCCACCTCTGCGTGGGGACGCTGCTGCTCGCGATCTGGCGCTTCGGCACTGGCCTGATGAATATCGCGACCCATGCGCGGCATCTCATCTACATCTTCGGCGGCAGTTTTAAAGCGCTCGTACTCCTGCAAG
This sequence comes from Porticoccaceae bacterium UBA2002, assembly GCA_002334915.1. Lineage (GTDB taxonomy): Bacteria > Pseudomonadota > Gammaproteobacteria > Pseudomonadales > Porticoccaceae > HTCC2207. Next base: position 59,513 of record DDCQ01000095.1, on the reverse strand, counting down.
CGGCGAATTAATTCGGCCCGCGGATCACCCTCGTCTTCTTCATCCACAGGCTGACGGGGCAACAGCATGCGCGATTTTATCTCGGCCAGCATAGCTGCCATCACCAGATACTCAGCGGCCAACTCCAGATGGATGGTGGTCATCAGCTCGATATAACCCATATATTGACGGGTAATTTCGGCAACATTGATTTCCAGAATATCCAGGTTTTGGCGGCGAATCAGATACAGCAGCAGGTCCAGGGGGCCCTCAAAGGCCTCGAGAATAACTTCCAGAGCGTCTGGCGGGATATACAGATCTTTGGGCAGTACAGTGAGTTCTTTGCCCTGCACAACGGCGAAGGGCATCTCCTCTTGCTGGGGACGCGGAGTCGCCACAGAGGCTTCTTGAGGAGAGGTTTCGGCGCTATCGTCTGCAGGGTGCAGATCATCAATTGAGGTGGCTTCGCTAGACACTTGATATCCCATCAGTATTCAGCTGCAGAGTATAACCGCTATGGCGCTGCTGAGCATCATCAAAATCAGATAAGTAAAAAATCACCCATGCCCTGTCGGGTCATCTGTGGCTCGTCGCCGGTCATGTCCACTACAGTGGTAGGTTCGAGACCACAGTAGCCGCCATCGATAATGGCATCGACCTGGCCATCGAGGGTCTGGCGTATATCGTAGGGGTCGGTCATAGGGTATTCGTCGTTGGGCATAATCAGGGTTACGCTCATCATTGGCTCGCCCAGCTCATTGAGCAGGGCCTGGGCAATGGGGCTGTCTGGCACTCGGATACCAATGGTTTTGCGCTTGGGATGCATCAGCCGCTTGGGCACTTCTGCTGTGGCTGGCAGGATAAAGGTATAGGCCCCTGGGGTGCTGGCTTTAAGAATACGAAAGTCGCTGTTATCCACCCGGGCATAGTTGGCCAGCTCGGAGAGGTCTCGGCACATCAGGGTAAAGTTGTGATGTTTGTCGACCTGACGGATGCTGCGAATACGCTCTAGTGCCTGCTTGTCTCCTATGTGGCAACCCAGGGCATAGACTGAATCTGTGGGGTAGACAATAACGCCGCCGCGGCGAACAGTCTCTGCGGCCTGAACAATTAAACGCCGTTGGGGATTATCCGGGTGAATAGAAAAAAACTGACTCATACTGTTCTCTAAAAATGCTGACCAAAATCCGCGCGCATTATCACACAGGTTTAATGGCTAGTGGTCGTCCTGCAGCGATGTTTCTCTGCTGATCAAAAACTCTTGCTCGAATTTCTCCGCTGGCTGTGGCTTGGCCACCAGATAACCCTGGAAGCTGTTGCAGCCCAGTTTTTTTAATATGCGACGCTGTCCCTCGGTTTCAACGCCCTCCGCCACGGTCTCCATATTGAGCGTCTCTGCCAGGGCAATAATGCCGGCGACAATGGCGCTGTCACTGGGGTCGGTCTCGATCTCTTGAATAAAGGCGCGGTCGATCTTGAGCACGTCCACGGGCAGCCGCTTGAGGTAGTTCAGGGACGAGTAGCCGCTGCCAAAATCATCAATAGCAACGCTGATACCCAGGTCTTTAATTTTAACCAGCTCTGTACTCATCAACTCCGGGTGGCTCATCAATGTGCTTTCGGTAATCTCTATCTCAAGCACATCGCGGGGCAACTGGTTGCGCTGCATCAAACTCTCGAGCTGACTGTGCAGGTCTTCTGCCATCAGGTCTTTTACCGACAGATTGAGAGCCAGGGTCAGCTCGTGGCCTGTGTCGATCCATCGTTTTAGCTGCCGGGCGCCCTCTTCCAGCACCCAGTCGCTGAGCCTGTTTATAAGACCGCTCTCTTCGGCCAGAGGAATAAATACATTGGGGGCTATAACGCCCTCTTCTGGATGCTCCCAGCGCACCAAAGCCTCTGCCCCGGTGAGCGCACCAGTTTTAAAATCAATCTTAGGCTGGTAGAACAGCACCAGTTCGTCGCGCTCGATGGCCTGCCGCAGTTCGCGCTCCATCTCCAGTCGCCCTGCTATTTCAGCTTCCATGCCTGTTTGATAAAAACAGTAGTCATTGCGTTTTTCTTTGGCTTTAAACATGGCCGAGTCGGCGTGTTTAATAAGGTCTGTTACATCGCCACCATTGTCGGGGAAGATGGAAATGCCAATACTGGTGGTGACAAACATCTTTTTGCGCATAAATACAAAGGGCTGGTTGAGCGAGTGGCAGATTTTCTCTGCCACCTTGGCGGCTGTCTCAGGGCCGGTGATATTTTCCAGCACCAGAGTAAATTCATCACCACCCAGGCGGGCGATAAAGTCCTGGTCGCGAACACAGTTGCGGATGCGGTCGGCCACGGCTTTTAAAAGCAGGTCGCCCACATCGTGCCCCATGGTGTCGTTGATCATTTTAAAGCGATCCAGGTCGAGAAACATAATGGCAAACTTGCTGTTTTCCACCGCTGCCTGCTCCACTACCAGGTGCAGATGCTGCATCAGATTGGCGCGATTGGGCAGGCTGGTTAGGGGGTCGTGATAGGCCAGCTGCTTAACATGCCTCTCGGCCTTGTTGGCCTTGATTAGCCGCGCTACGCGCTGCTTCATCACTGAGAAGTTAATGGGCTTGGAAATATAGTCGGTGGCGCCGGACGAGAAAGCTCTGACAATGGAGTTTTCATCTTCCAGACCAGTTATCATCAGCACGGGAATATCGGCACCATGGGGCGTCTCGCGAATGGCTTTGCAGGCGTCGAAACCATCCATCTCTGGCATCACTGCATCCATAAGTATTAAGTCGGGCATGCGACGCTGGCAGACTTCAATTGCCTGGGCACCATTGGCGGCCTCTTCCAGCTGATATTCTTCGCGCCGAAATGCATTCACCAATAGCAGGCGAATTGAGCGGTCATCGTCCACCACCAGAATGCGATAACTCTGTTTCTGGGGGCCGACACTGACTTTGTCTATCTGGTCAATTAGCGACATCTCCTGCCGCAGGTCGATACTGACTGCATCGAAAGCCTGGCTGATGCGCCGGGCGTAATCTGCGGCATTTTCGATATTGTTGGCGGTGGCGCGATCTTCCAGTTCCTTGCTGTGTTTGACCAGATCGTAGGCGCCAAAGTTGGAGGCGCTGCCTTTAATGGTGTGAGCAATCTGACGAATCTGTGACTCGTCGTCATTGTCGATTGCTATATTGAGGTTTTCCAGATAAATCAGCATATCCTCCTGAAAGGCCTCAATCAGCGAGCCTACCGCATCGCCCACTGCATCTTTAAGCGCGTCCATTACCTTAATGTCGTAGCTTAGGGGTGAGCGTTCATCATCCTGCTGTGTGCTTGCATCGGGATTCTCTGCTACCTCCCGGCTGGGGGTCGAGGGATTGGCGATGGACGGGGTCTGGTCCTTCTCAGAATAATCCCCCTCTGGCTCTGCAACCCGCTGTATCTCATCGACAGAAATATGGGCCCACTTTTCAAGTTGCTCACGCAGGCCGGCCAGACTCAGAGGCTTGGGCAGAAAGTCATTCATGCCTGCCTCGCGGCACTTGTCGGCCTCGGCATCGGAGTTATTGGCGGTCATCGCAATAATGGGCAATGTGCCGGCGTTATCCGCTTCGTAGACGCGCACTTGCCGGGTGGCGTCGTAGCCGCTCATCACTGGCATATTGCAGTCCATCAGCACCAGGTCAAACCGCTCGCGCAAAATACATTCCACTGCCTGACGCCCGTTTTCAGCCAACCGCGACAGACAACCCAGCTTGTCCAGCATGGCCACTGCTACTTTTTGATTGGCCTTGTTGTCATCTACCACTAATACCTTGCAGAGGCGATGGGGCTGTATATCCACCATGGGCTGTGCTTTGGGCTGGTCGATCTCTTCGTTGATTAACTTGCCACTAAGTGCCTGCAAAAATGAATCTGACTTTAGGGGTTTGTTAAGGCGCGGCAATGACAGCTGGCCCACCTGAGTATCCGGAGCCCAGGGGTTGCTTAAAATAACCGTCAGCTTGTCATTGAATCTGGGTTCATCGCTCATAATTCTGGTAAAGTCATTGAGCTTGATATCGACCATATCCTCGTCGACAAACAGCAGGTCTACAGAGACGTCGGTATCCGGGTCTCTAATAATCTTAAAGGCCTCCAGGCCAGAGCGGGCGGTAATAGCTGTTAGGCCCAGCTTATTGAGGCGGCCCTCTGCAAATAGCCTCATCACCCTGGCCTTGCTGACAAACAGGGCCGTCAGGCCTTTTAGTTCGCTGTAAACTGGTTCTACTGCAGGTTCATCCATGGTCACTATAGGCAGGGTAAAACTAAACTCACTGCCTGTGCCAAGCTGGCTTGATACGGAAATAGTACCACCCATCAACTCCACTAATTGGCGAGAAATAGCCAGACCAAGACCTGTGCCTGGATACTGTTTGGTGGTGGAGGCATCAACCTGGGTAAAGGCCTCGAAAATGCGTTTTTGGTCTTCCCTGTCTATACCTATACCTGTGTCCACTACCTTAAAGTACAGCGATGATATGGGCCGCTTCTTGCCGCCGGTTCGCACTGCACTCACATAGATGGACACCTCGCCACTGTCGGTAAATTTGATGGCATTGCCGGCCAGATTAATCAGCACCTGACGCAGCCGCCCGCTGTCGGCACTAAAACTACTGGGCACGTCGTCGGCAACTGCATAGCCAATAGCAATCTGCTTTTTAAGCGCCTGATTGGCCAGCAGACCAACCACATCGTCCAGGGTTTCATAGAGACTGCAGTCGCGATTAATAATATTTATCTTGCCTGCATCTGCCTCAGAAAAATTGAGTACCTCGTCGATCAGTGATAACAGCGCGTGGCCAGATGACTTGGCGGTCTCTACATATTCCTGCTGTTTGACGGTCAGCCCCATGGTCAGCAGTAGATCCAGCATACCCAACACGGCGTTCATTGGGGTGCGCAGCTCATGGGTCACATTGGCGGCAAATTCTCCCTTGGCTTTTGCTGAGGCCAGGGCTGATTGCATGGCGTCGTGGAGTTCGTGTTGGCGGCGCTCCAGCACCTCCATCATATTATTGAATGACGCCTGCATATCAGTGATATCGCTGGGGCCTTCAATCTCGGCTCTGATCAGGCTATCACCGGTCTGGGCGCGTTTCATGGTTTCGGACAGATGTTCGATTGGCTTGGTGAGTCGGCGGGCAATCATCAATAGCAGTACTAGAAGAATACAGGCGAGGCCGCTGGAAATAGTCAGGTTGCTGCGCAGAATGCCCTTCTGCATCAATATCTGAGTATCTTTGCCCACCAGCACGGTGATATGGCCGAGTAGAAAGCTCTCCATATCGTCTGGCAATATATTTAGCTGGTTGTCATAGTCCTGGGTGGACATAACTGGTGCAGAAAACAGCCAATACTTGCCGTTCTCGGCAATCAGGGTTGGGGTCTGTATGCCAGCGCTGATAAACACAGTATCTGGATAGCTGTCGCCCAACTGATAGAGCTCTTCGCGTTTTTCGGTTTCAATTCTGATGCCTTTAACTTCGGGAAAGTTTATGGCGCTCTCGGCAATATCGCGAGCTGATTCGGCACTCTGATACAGCAGGGCCAGCTCACTCTGGTTGGCCAGTGATTCGGTCACCTGCAAGCCCTGCTGGATTTGCTGTTTGGTAATAATAACTGTGGATACTTTACTGACCACAAAGGAGGTAATCAGTGTCAGCACAATAATACCAACAACAAAAATAACCCCGAGCTGATGTCTAAACTGAAGCCGGTCAAACCAGCCTTTGTTAAAAGTAGGCATGATCTGTCACCGCGCTGGCAGTACCAGATCGATATGTTCCTTCATATCGTCCGTCAGCAATATACCAAGGTGATTGCTGGTTCTTTCGTTGAGAGTGACAAAAACAGACTGCAGCGGCTCCATGCCAGCTTGTTGCTGTCCTCCCTCGGCAACTTTGCGGGCCAGTTCTCCAAGGCGCACGCCCATCTGAAAATTATCTGGATAAACTGAAAATAGCGCTCCCCTTTTGACATGGGTTGGGTTAGATGAAAACACCACAAACTCAGACTTCCAGGAAGCCTGCAATAAAATAGATAACAGTGCATTGCCAACAAAGCGATCGCCAGATGGAATCCATACTGCGTCGCCCGGGCCCAGAGTACGAATTACTTTTCGGTAAATAACCGCGGCGGCGCGCAGGTCCTCCGCCTCGTGAATGACCAACTGAATACCCAGATGGTTAAACGCCAGCTGAGCAGATTTGAGATCAATAATATTGTCGTTTGCCCGCACTACTACAAATACGCGCCCGGTCTCTGGCGCCAGGGCATGCAGCTTGGTCACTATTACTGACTCCTCGGGCACCATGCTCATGCCATAGACACCGGGAATGCGCCGACTGACTGCTCCCACCACCAGAGGATGGGCAAGCTCTACGGGGTCCAGTTGAGTCACCCCGCGGCCACCCAATGCTACTACCATGTGATTGCCAATTCTTGACTCCAGGTCGTTGGTAGGCTTTTTCAGATCAAGAATTATTTGAGAGGTAGGTCCGCCAAAGCCCTCAGCCGCTCCTTCGGCGATGGTATGGTAGACCTTGAGAAAGGGTTGCCGCACCTCGGGAAAAACCACAGCCAGTCGCGGCCCGGGAGTACCTTTCTCGGCTGTAGTTTCCAATGAGAAGGCCGGCTGTAACACCAGCATCATAGCAACCACAAGCCAATCTCTTATTAGTCCTTTAATTTTAATACGCCTATCTCCAGATAGTGCTTATGATTAAAACTTGTAGCGAATCTCTCCCAGAAAACTGCGCCCGGCCAGCGGTAAATCATTGGGAATAAACGGGCTTGGCATGGCATTTGGGCTGGGTTCGAAGGCATCCTCGCCAAATAGATTATTAATAATCAGTGCAATCTCCATATTCTCTGACAGCTTATTTCTTATATTCATATCGAACAGCACATAGTCCCCGACCGGGTCGCGCAGGTCGTCAGCCGCCCGGTTGCGGTCCATCACCCAGTTGGCCTGCATATTGATGCGCCAGCGGTTATTGATCTGCCAGTCGGTGCGCAGATAGAGCTGCTTCTCTGGCGAATTGGCCGCATCAGCAGCAGCCAGCTCATCGTAGGAATCCTGCCAAGCGAAGTTGCCACTAAACTTAAGACTGTCTGTAATGGTCCATTTGGCTTCAAACTCTAACCCTTTACCGTTCTGCTCTCCGGCATTTTGTGCTGTTCTGGTACTGCCACTGCTGTCCGGTATAAATTGAATGATGTCACTCCAATCATAGTAGAAAAAATTCATGTTCAGCGTAATGTCGTAGCTGGGGCGATAATCAAAAGCCAATTCATAGCTTTTTATCTCCTCGGGTTTGAGGTCCAGATTACCCAGAATCAGTGGGTTATTGATGGCCCTTGTCTGAGCAAATGATGGCGCCCTAAACGCCTCGCCATAGAGGAATTTAGTAGTCAACTGATAGGACGTAGACCACACCAGCGCCAGCCGCGGATTAGTGGTGGAACCAAAGTCTGAATAATCGTCGTACCGCAAGCCGGCGGTCAACTCCCAGTCATTGGCAAAACGCCACACATCCTGCACATAGATATAGGTATTTTCGCGCTGGTCCTCAGTCAGGAATACAAACGGTGTATCCGAGACATCGACCACCGGATCGCCCGGCAGAATGGGCAACAGCGTGACTGGGTTAATGCCAAAGTTCTTTTCTTCAGTGACCCTGTCAATTTCACCATGATAATAACCAGAACCAAAGCTGATATCGTGTTTCCTGATACCGTCATATTTGGCGGTAAAACCCGCCCTGCTGTGGTTTTCGAAAATCTCCGGGCTGCCGATAACGCCATCGGGGAATATGCCAAAGATGGGTATGCCAGTGGGCGTTAGAAAAGGTCCGGTGGAGCCTGGAGGGTATACAAGAAAATCACCTTCCACCTCCTGAGAAGTATCGTAATGACTCACTTGGACTTCCAAATCAACATGTGGAAAGAAATCTTCTTTCGCGTAGGTAATATCAATATTGTAGCGCTTACTCTCAAAGTTATTTTCTCTGTTTAGTAATTGGGCAGCACCGGCTCCCTCGCCAAAATCATTTCTAATCTGAGCACCAAGGCGGACCCTTACATGTTCAGTTGCCGCCTCCAGCCTAAGATCTAGATTGTCTCTCTCAAGGTTAGTGTTCCCAGGAGCATTTGATACGTTAGTACCAGTAACGAAATCAAGAAACGACTGCCCGTCTGATACAACTAACTCATTAGCGCCATTAGTTTTATGAAGTTCTAGCATAGCGGAGAGTTCTACTGGGCCAGCCACTGTTGCACCAGATATCCAAAAGTCTGCGGAGTGGTTTGAGCCAAGTCGACCGCCTGCCGATGTCTCTTCCAACTCACTATAGCCCTTGGTAACAATATTGATAACTCCGGCAAAAGCATCAGCTCCGTAGAGTGCGGAACCTGGCCCTCGAATAACTTCAATTCTGGAAATAGATTCGACGGGCATACCTCCCCATACTAAATTTCGATCGCCATGAAATAGATTACTCAAAGGTACCCCATTGATAAGCATCAAAACCTGAGGGTTAAAATCGGAGTGAATCCCACGAAAGTTATAAAGCGGGTTATAGATCGTACTTCTGGCAACATGCAAACCTGGCACTGTTTCGAGTACCTGATCTATGTCAGTGGCTCCCAAGCGTTTTATGTCTAATGCTGTTATAACAGAGGCTACTGCTGGGGCCTTCGCAATCGGCTGAGACACACCAGTCGCAATACTAATAAAATCTTCATCACCGTATATGGCTAACCCTTCCAAATCAGGGTCTGATATCTGGGCTTCAGAAAAAGCCACAACGGGCACTACAACAAAAAACCAACTCAAAAGACTTTTCATAATTTGTTATCCCATTCCAAAAAATTCATTCCATTTTCTCTGCTTAACAGCCCCAGTGAACCGGATGCGATCAGAGCGCAAAGGAAACAATGCACCCTCAGGCTTGCTTAATGCATCTGCATAACAGGGCATGTACCCCCCCGTAAATGCGAGAGTCGTCATGTCATAGAACTCGCGAGGCTTGATTCCCTCATCGGCCAAAAGCCCGCCCGTGACTGCGGCTATATTGACTCGATACTTGTACCTAGATTGCTTAAAAAAATTATCTATCTCAAAAACCAGATTTATATACTTACCTTGCCCATAACCTCGAGACGATGCGAATTCCATCATCGGCTTTACTCGTTCATCCTCAGATAAGACTGGCCGCCCAAACCCATATACATTTCTAAACTCTTTCAGCTCACAGAGCACAACTTCGTCTAGACAGACATTTTCATTAAGCCGAGCTTTAAGCCGGTAAAGGAAGTCAGAGGCCCCCAAAATTGCCCTAGACCCATAAATCATTGCCTCGGTAACTGCCAATGCTCCTGCTGTCGCCAAAACCCCGGTTGACCTTGACGTTCCAGCTAAAGCAGCAACTCTATTATTCCAAATCCGCGGATCAGGATAGCTGGTACAAATAACCCAGATAGCTTCAATTAACCGGGCTAAATTGGAATCCTTCCTTCCAGTAACCGCAAACAACAAAAACTCCATCCACCTATCCTCATTCAGATCGGTGAATATATTTTTGCCCCTCAGCAGCACATTTCCGTCAGGTTGCAAGCCACCCATGGACGTTTGCCAATTATCTTCAAATTTCTCTAACTTACTGTGATGGGACATACAAAACTCATTAATAATGTTTGATGTATCACTCTGTGACTTTGAATCCCTTCGAAAAAAAAGGATATTTTCGCCAACCTGACTTTTCTTGCTCTAATGCATGTGCCGCCGCGCCAGGCAGCCGCATAAGCATAAAAAGCATCTCAGCCTGTTCAGGTTGCAGCTCAAGTTCATAAAAGGCTGCCGAAGCTAGGCCAGAAAAGGCCAGTGGATAGCCAGCTTTTGATTCGAGTATTGTGCGATTATCTCGCAACCATTTGAGGTGATCGGCTGTATCTATATCAGCTAGGTACTCAAGAGTTTGAATAACAGGCTTAGGGCAGTTGACGCCATTGGGATCAAAGCCTGGTGTGTGTTCCATGGGTAACCAGACATCCAGGCGTGCCTGCTGTGGCGGGTTGGCGATTAGGTCGCGCCACTTTTCTATTCCTGTACCACAGGCCTGCCAGTACTGTACGCCATAAAAAACTTCCCTGGCGCCGCCCAGATTACCCGCGCCTACAGAGATTGCTACAATTAGTGCGGAGGCATGAGTGGAGCCACCAACACCCGCATTCATGGCTGCCCTAACCGCATGATCACGGGGTCCAAGATTAGCCAACGCAATCGCAAGCCCTTCAAGAATTTTTGATTGTTTTTTATTAGGGGGGTCTAGCTTAAATATCAGGTAGAGATAATCTATGTAGCTAGCGTTATTTAATAGGTCGCCATAAACATCAAAGCCAGAACAACGACAACTGGCAGCTGCAAAGGGATTGTCTGGCTCTGCCACTTCATCCCATATTTTTGTAGAAATCGTTTCTGAGATAGTTGGACTCATCCACTCTGCAACACATTAGTTCTAAGACCTATAGGGGGAGCCTCATTCGGATCTATTCGAACGTCCAATACGGTGGGTCCACCGCTGCGGCAGATCGATTTGATATCTAGATTATTTAAATCCTTGGGCGACTCAACTATCGCCGCCTGAGCTCCCATAGATTCTGCCAGGGCACAGAAGTCCACTACAGCTAGCTGATTAGCAATAGGCTCTGCACCAGTTAATGTCTGCCCGTGTTTGACCATGCCATAGGCGCTGTCATTCATTACCACAAATACGACTTTCAATCGCTCTTCTATGGCTACCGTGAGTTCCTGACCACTCATTAGCCAACTGCCATCTCCGGTTATACAGACAACCACTCTGTTTCTATCTGCCAGAGCAGTGCCAATTGCACTGCCTATAGCCCAGCCCATGGATGCAAAGTCTACTGACGCACTAAACAGACCACCACGGTCAGTTCGCTTGCCTGACATACGCCTATCATAAGGATGCAGATAATGTGTACCCCAGGCCAGACTATTGCCAGTATCAACTAAGAAACGGGTATTACCGGGAAACAGCTTGGGTAGGTCACGCATCACTCGCTGAGGTTTGATTGGAGTGGCGTTTGAGCGATAGCTTTTTTCATCGTCAAACTCAAAATGTCGGGCGCCAATATCAATTTTTACATTGCGGGGGTTAATAGCTCGCACATAATGACTGCAGTCTATTCCAAGCTTATCAATGATATGGTCGAAAATAGTTGCCAGGCAACCCCTTACATGCAGCCTGGCCATTGGAGTTCTAGTGAGGTTGGCTTCAGTGGATTCAACATGCACTAGCTTGCCATTCAGCAATGTTTTTGTATCCCAGGCATTGCTGGAGAATTCTCCGAATCTAGCCCCCGCGGCAAGCACTAAATCAACCTCGGAATCGGTGAGAGCGTCCTTTGCAGAGAGATGACCTGCAAAGCCAAAAACACCTTTAAATTGAGGATGGTAGGGGCTTACCAGACCCTTGCCCTGAGGTGTTACCACAATATCGGCTTTCATTTCGACAGCCAGGCTCAGAATACTGCCAATAGCATCGCAGGCTTCATCACCAATTATAAATACCACCTTTTTGGCGTCCGCCAGTTCTTTATGCAACTGATTAACCGCGGCACTATCTATAAGAGCAGGCCTGTCCAATAACTTATCTAGTTGATAATTAGCGCCTCCACTTATTGACGGCAGCGCCATCACATCCCGAGGCACACTGATATGCGCAGGCCCGGCCGGTGACCCCATAGCAGACATAATAGCGGCTGAAAGCTTGTGTTCGAACTGGGCTGGGTGAGAGATTAAGGTGTTGTATCTGGTGCAGTGCTGGTAGAGGCCCACTGTGTTGATACCGGTGCATGAGGAATCTTGGATAGCGCCTTTACCAAAGGTTGAAATCGCGGTCTGGGCGGTAATTGCCAGCATGGGTACATTGTTTTCGTAGGCGGAGGCTACGCCGGTAATCATATTGGTGGCGCCGGGGCCGGTGGTTGAGCAGCACACGCCCAGCTTGCCGGTATTTCTGGCATAACCGTCGGCCATAAAGGCGGCGCCGGTCTCATGGCGGGCCACTACTGCCCGCACGCCTCCCTGACGTTCGCTGCGGGCCAGTGCATTGTAGAGAGGCTCGATAGTGCCACCTGGGACCCCAAATACATACTCAACGCCTAATTGATTGAGGTAGGCAACCAGAAGGTCACCCATTTCCAACTCTGTCTGAGCCTTTTCTATCCGATCCGAATCTGCATCAATATTGCTCATAACGGGCAGCTATTTCCTTATAGATTAATAAGTTACAATGAAAAGCTAATAAATTTTTCAATTAATATAAATTAATAGATCATGAACCGGAGCCTGTCCATATTATCGTTGTAGCATAGGGCAAAAACGAAGTTTTACTTCCTGTCGCTAGTGGTCATCTGCGAGCGCTGGCAAATTAACATCCATGGTTCCTCGACAATTACCCCCCAGCCGCTACAATGCTGAAAAGCCCTGAGACCCGCAGAATATCAATGCAAGACCAAGACTCAACAACATCTGACCTGGCCGATAGCCCGCCCAATCAAAAACAGGAAAACCAGCTGCTAAGTCTGGCCTGCAATCTGGTTATTCCACCGTTAATTCTGACTATGCTGAGTGACCCTGAGTATCTGGGTATTAAGCTGGCAATCATTGTGGCACTGGCATTTCCGATTATCTATGGCGCCCACTATCTGCTTGATCGCGGCAAGCTAAACCCTTTTTCTGCTCTGGGCATTATCAGTGTCGGGCTGACCGGGGGCATCAGCCTAATGGAGCTGGACGTCAGTTACATTGCTATTAAAGAGGCAGCGGTGCCGGCGATTATTGGTTTGGCCACGCTAATTTCTCTGAAGACATCGCAGCCACTGATTCACACCTTTTTGCTTAACGACAATATCTTTGAAACCAAAAAAATTAATCAGGCGCTGCAGGAAAATAGCGCTGAGGCCGCCTTTGATAAATTGCTGGTCAATGCCTCGTGGATTTTGGCCGGGTCTTTTTTGCTGTCATCGATACTTAACTATGCGCTAGCAGTGATTATATTGACCGCCGATCCGGGCACAGTGGCCTGGAACGAGCAGCTTGGCAAAATGACCGCCCTGAGCTTCCCGGTAATAGCTCTGCCAGCTACTCTGGTGCTGGTGGCTGATATGTTTTACCTGTTCAGAGGTATAACCCGCTTGACCGGCATGTCGATTGAAGACATGTTGAAGCAAAAATAATCTGACATTGACTCCCTGGAAAAAGGAACCCGCCCGTTATGTGGTATGCCATTATCAGCGAAGATATAGACAATAGCCTGGCCAAACGGCTGGCCGCGCGCCCCGCTCACCTCGATAGGTTGCACAGACTGAAAGATCAGGGAAGGCTGCTGTTGGCAGGCCCACACCCGGCGATGGATAATCAGGATCCCGGAGAAGCTGGGTTTACTGGCAGCCTGGTGGTTGCCGAATTTGATAGTTTGCAAGATGCCCAGAGCTGGGCCGATGCAGACCCCTATGTGGAAGCCGGTATCTATGCCAGCGTAAAGGTCAAACCCTTTAAAAAAGTGCTGCCCTAAAAGCGCTGGAATGCTGATAAAATAAGCGCTCGAGCAGTTATCATTCACCGCAGATCGGAGTATCATCTGCCCCTTAAAAATTAACGACAGTAGAATTATGAAATTTTTGACCATTGCCATCCTAATTGCTGCGAGCTATTTTGCTCCCAATGCTGTGGCGCAAGACAGTAACGAAGCGCCAACTGCCAACTCTCAAGCCCAAGCTGAAAGCTCTGACTACGAATCCACCGAGATCGATAAACCAGCGGATGTTCCCGGCGAGCGACTCGCTGAGCCTCTGGTGCGCTACGTATCAGATGAGTTCTATGTGCCCCTGCGTGAAACCCCCTGTCGCCTCTGTAAAATTGTGCACAGAGGTATCAAAACTGGCACCGAACTCAAGTTATTGGAAATTCGTGAAGGCTGGGGTCTGGTTTTGACCGACAAAGGTGTTGAGGGTTGGATGGAGCAGCAGCACCTGGTGGACAGCCCTGTTGCTAGCTCCCAGCTGATCATAAATGAACGTCGCATGAAAAAGCTGGCAGATCGCAACAGTCAGCTGGAAAAGATTTTAGGTGAGCTGCGTCAGCAGTCTAAATCACTGCGCGGCAAGCTGGATAGCACCGAGGGCCGCAAGGATAATCTAATCAATGAATTGGCGGCCATTAAAGAGGTTTCTTCTGATGCCATTGCGCTTAACGAACAGAACCAGGTGTTGGTAAAGCAGAACCATATGCTTCAGGGCGAGAACGATGTGCTCAAAGCCAGCCTCAATGACCTGCAGAAAGACAAGCGCAACCAGTCGTTTTTGTACGGTGGTTTAACCGTATTTTTAGGTGCGATTCTGGTGGTGCTGATTCCTAAACTGCGAGGAAGAAAACGCTTCTCCGAATGGCAGTAAACTACTTATATCCACTGAGGACTGTACAGATGAAAATTTTTGCCGCTCAACTTGTTATGGTCTGTACCCTGCTGGTCGCTGGCTTTTCTCATGCGGCCCCAGACAATCCTCAGGTAGTTCTTAAAACCGAGATGGGCGATATTGTGGTGGAGCTGTTCCCCAAGGCTGCTCCCCTCAGCGTAGATAATTTTGTCAAGCTGGTGAATGACTACCATTACGATGGGTTGATTTTTCACCGCGTGATCAAAGGCTTTATGATTCAGACCGGGGGTTTTACCTTCGACTTTAGTGCCCGAGAGTCCAGTCGCGGCTCGATTGTGAATGAGTCCTTCAATGGCCTGAAAAATAAACGTGGCACCCTGGCTATGGCGCGCACCAATGACCCCGACAGTGCTACGTCGCAGTTTTTTATTAATCACAAATCCAACGGTTTTCTCAACCCCAAGGGCGATAACAGGGGCTATGCGGTGTTTGGCGCTGTATTAGCGGGCATGAATGTGGTGGATGCCATTGCCGAGGTTGAAACCCAGACTCTGGGTTACTATGCCGATGTACCCGCTGAACCAATTCGCATTATCAGTGCACGTCTGGTCAACCCGGATGCCTGGACTCCTCTGCCCGAACCGGCGCCGGCCCCAGTGATTGAGAAGCCGGTTCCTATCCGCTAACGGGTGAATGCCATGACAGCTCTGAGTATTAATCTCAATAAAATTGCTCTGCTGCGCAATTCCAGAGAGGGCAATTATCCCAGCGTAACTGAACATGCCCAGCTATGTATCGATCAGGGAGTCGAGGGTATTACAGTGCATCCCCGCCCCGACCAGCGTCATATTCGCCCCTCAGATGTGCGTCAACTGGCAGAGTTGGTGCGCCCTTTGTCTGGAGTCGAGTTTAATATTGAAGGCAACCCCTTTGCCCCGGCAATAGATGACTATCCCGGATTTATTGAACTGGTTGAGGAGACCCAGCCAGACCAGTGCACTCTGGTGCCCGATGGCGATGACCAGCTCACCTCTGACCATGGTTTTGATTTAACCAGCTCCGGCGACCAGCTGGCACCTATTATCAGGCGTCTAAAAGATCAGGGCATGCGGGTTAGTTTATTTATGGACCCGGATCAAGCCCAGATTGAGTTGGCCGCCACCATAGGTGCTGACCGCATTGAACTGTATACCGGGCCCTACGCCGCAGCCTGGGGCACCGACCAACTGGAAGAACTATTTCAGGCCCATGTAGCTGCGGCTGAACTGGCTACCTCACTAGGCATGGGCGTCAATGCTGGCCATGATCTCAATCTGGATAATCTGGCCAAGTTTGCCAGTATCCCATCACTGCTTGAGGTTTCTATAGGCCATGCATTTACCGTGGATTCTCTGGCGATGGGCATGACCAATGCGCTGAACGCATACCAACAGCGGTTGCGCTAGAACCTTATGCCCACCCTATCCTGTATCGGCGCCGGCTTACTGGGAAAAACTCTCTGCCATTTGCTGTCTCATCAGCTAACCATTGGGCAGGTAATTAACCGTTCTGCCAATTCATCGCAGCAGGCGGTAGACTTTATTGGTGCTGGCAGTGCAGGCTCTCTGGATAATTTACTGCCCGCAGATATCTGGCTAATCGCCACTCCGGATGATGGGATTGCAGCTGCAGGGCAGGCATTGTTTGAATCTGGCGTACTTGAGGCGGGCAATATTGTGTTCCACTGCAGCGGGTCTCTGGGAGCCAATGCTTTTCAGTTTGCCAGTCAAGGCGTTAGCCGCGCATCTGTGCACCCTATTCATAGCTTTGCCAACCCCAGCCAATCGATACAGAGTTTTGCCGGCAGCCACTGTGCTGTTGAGGGAGAGCCTCAGGCTGTGGAGGTTTTGTCCTCATTATTTAACGCGATAGGTGCCCTGCCGTTTGATATAGATGGCGACCGCAAGGTCCTCTATCACGCCTCTACGGTAATGGCCTGCAACTATCTGATCAGTCTGCTGGAGACCAGCCAACAGCTGTTGAGTGCCTCTGGCGTGAGCAGCACGGAGGCAAATCCCCTGGAGCCTCTGATCCGCCAGACCATGGATAACTTTTTTGCCTCAGATGCCAAATCAGCCCTTACCGGACCCATAGCTCGCGGTGATGATAAGACAGTTGCCCGGCATTTGGCGGCCCTTGAAGCCGAGCCCGACAGGCCAGTCTGGCAGCAGGTCTATAGTGCTCTGGGCAATGCTGCAGTGCCTATCTCTGCGCAACAGGGTCAGGCTAGTGCAGAGAGTTTAGAGATTATACAAAAGCTCTTAACCGCCAATATCAGTGGCCACTAAATTTATGGCCAGCGACCGAATAACCAAGCAAACCGATAGCCCTGAATACCTTGAGCGCAAGGCATTCTTTGATCAGCTGATTACAGTCTATGGCCGCAAACCTGTGCTGGAAATACTGCAGGACCACAGCCTTAAAATATTTCGCGTGCACCTGGCCGACTCCAATCGCAGCGGCGGTATTATCGACCAAATAAAACAGCTGGCTAAGGCACGACATATCGAAATCTGCCTCCATAGTCGAGCCCAACTGTCGCGCATCTCGCGCAATAGCAACCAGGACCAGGGCGCCGCCTGTGATATTCACTGCCCTGGCTATCAGCCTTACAGGCAAGCACTAAATGATTCAGCGGCAGCCGTAACAGGCCGCAGTATTATTGCCCTGGACGGGGTGACCAATCCGCAGAATCTGGGCATGATTATTCGCAGTGTCACCGCCAGCCCCTGCTATGGATTATTGCTGCCCAGCAAGGGCACAGCGGAGATTTCGCCACTGGTGATAAAAGCCAGTGCCGGCACCCTATTTAAGGGCAATATACTGCGCTGCGATTCTCTGGTTAAGGCACTCAAAGATTTTAAGCAACAGGGCTATGAAATCTGCACCCTGTCCTCCCATCAGGCGACTCCCATAGCGGAGTTTGCTCCACAGGCACCGGTGATTTTTGTGCTGGGTAATGAATCGGAGGGGGTTAGTAGGGAGATCGCAGACCTGAGCGAACACCGGGTAGGTATTCCCATGGCCAATGGTGTGGAGTCACTGAACGTCGCAGTCACTGCAGCGCTAATTGCGTTTAGGGGGGATTACAGCGGGAAGTCAACGAAGCCCAGCGCTTAAGCGAGCTAGAATCAGAGAACAATAAGCTCAAAAAGCTGCTTGCAGAGAAACGTCTGGAAAACAAAGCGATTAAGGATGTTCTGTCAAAAAAGTGGTGAAGCCCTCTGCGCCTAAAGCAGTGACCAGAAAGCTGATTGACACCCATTGGGCTTTCTCAGTCTAACCCTGCGCCTTAGCCGTCTCCTTAGCCGGATCAATATGACCACTAATATGCCACAGTGGCGACCTCAGGGCTGTCACCACAGACACCAATAATGTGGTTGAAGCAATGGCCACAAAAGCGGTGCCTAAACCCAGGTTTTCTATGGTGACTCCGCAGACCCAGGCGCCCAGTGGAGCGCCACCAAACAGACACAGCTGATAGACCGAGGCTGCTCTTGAGCGCAGACTGTGTGACACTTGATTGTGCAATATGGTGCGCCCCAATGTCATGGACAGACCAGAGGCCATGCCCCAGATAAAGACCACGGGAAACAGCAGCCACAGGGGCGGTACTGTGGCAATGACTCCGACCAGACTGCCGCGGAGTAGAAAGCTAATTACCATCAGACGCCCGGGACGGCCAAAGGTTTTGACGCGATTCATTACCCCAAAGTTAGTACTGATAATACCCAGACTAAAAACCACCTGCAGTATTCCATAGAGACTGGCGCCACCATTGTAGAGCTCGCGGGCAATCAGTGGCATACCCACCAGATAGACACCAAAAGCCAGAAAGCCTGTGGCAAAGACAATAAATAATAGATGCAGCAGGCTTCTATTATTTCGGAACAGGCTCAATCCTTCGCGCAATTCAAGCCAGGTTTGAGCCGCAGATTTATTTGACTGCTCTGCCTGGGCTGCCTCTTCAACTGAGTCTTTTTCCGGCAGTGGATAACAGCGTTTCATTAGCAGGGAGCTGGCCAGGAAGATCAACATCTGCAAACCTAGCAGCTGCGGCAAACTTATATAATCCAGCTGACCAGCAATAATAAAGCCAATACCCTGGGCAACAAACTGCACCACCATCATCTTGGCCACGGCCTGATGCATAACCTCTGCAGGCGCATAACCCAGCAGGCTCTCTCGAGCTGGCTGAACAAAGGCCAGAATAGTGCCAAAGCTAACTCCAAATATCAGCAGCAGAGTAAAAGTCAGCTGCCCGTAAACTACCGCCGCCAGCAACACGCCCAGGGGCATTAGAAAAAGCAGATAGAGAAACGATAGCCAGCTGCCGCGATGACGACGGTCAGCAACTATGCCGCCGGGCAAAATAAACAGCAGGTTGGGCAACAGCAGTGCCATGGTGGCCAAACCCAGTCGGCTGGGAGACTCATGCAATACACCCACCACCAACCAGGGGTACAGCACTTTGTGCACACCCATGGCCAGATTACTGGTACCTATGGTCGCCAGAAAGTAGCGAACAGAAAAACCCTGAGATGACACTTACTGGAAGCGCTTGCGCAGTGCAGCAATTAATCGACCCAGCAGCGCTGCGGCGCCAATTATGACCAACAGACCAAGCACCATGGTCAGCAGGTTGCTGGCCATATCGGACAGGGGCACATCATAGACCTTGACCGCCATTAATAAAAAAGCGCCACAGGCCAGCATAGAGGCTATCCAGGCAGATCTCTGTTTAATGGCGTTTCTGTTATTTGACTGGGCCAATGATTATTATCCTATTGCTTTTGTCTAAGTGGTTTACGTCTAGTTAATATCTCTGGCCCATTCGCAGCGAATATTGATCGCTGATTCGTTGGGCCTGTGGGCAGCGCCATCGGTTTCAAATACAAAGGAGTGCAGCCCTGACAACTCGGTTTCAAGATGCACTGTAGCCGAAACCCAGTACATTTTTCGCAACAGTTTTTCAAACTGCTCGAGCCAGTATTGCCACTCGTGCTCCACGCCCCGGTAGGAGGCGCCAAAGTGCATTACATCTGTGCTCAGCTCCAGGTCGCCGCAGTGTTTATCTGGCACCGCGAACATCTCGCGGTTTAGCAAACTCCAGGATTCTGCCGAGGGCAGCTCGAGCATGGCCTGCCGGTTGCTGCGGCGATGTTCTGTACTGTCCAGCGGAGCCACATTTTTTATGCAGCCATAGACCACTGATTCCGATTGATAGTCCCTGTCCAATGTTGTGCTCCTTGCGCTTGTCTCCGTTAAACCTTTTTTAAGAATTCAATAAACTCGGCTTCGTCCATTATAGGTATTTCAAGTGACTGGGCCCTGGTTAGTTTGGACCCTGCCCCGGGACCGGCTACCAGCTGTGCCGTTTTTGCCGATACCGAGCCCGCTACCTTGGCGCCCAGTTCCTGCAATCTGTCTTTGGCCTCGGCGCGGCTCATTATATCCATACCACCGGTCAACACCCAGGTCTGTCCCTTTAGCGGCTGCGATGCCTGAGCGCTCTGATCTATATCTGGCCAGGCGACACCAGCGTCACGCAATGCTTGAATAATAGATAAATTATCCGGGTTGCGGAAGAAGTCGACAATATGGCCGGCGACAATGGGGCCTATATCATCCACTTCCAGCAGCGCCTCTGCGTCGGCGGCAATCACCGCCTCCAGAGAACCAAAGTTATTGGCCAATGTATGTCCTGTAGTCTCCCCCACTTCACGAATACCCAGAGAATAGAAAAACTTGGCCAGGCTGGTTTCTTTACTGGCCTGGATAGCCGCCACAAGATTGGCAGCGGATTTTTCTGCCAGCCGCTCCAGTCCGACCAGCTGCTCTACTTTAAGATCATAGAGGTCAGCCACCGAGAAGATCACTCCCCGGTCCACCAGCAGGTCCACCAGTTTGTCACCCAGACCATCGATATCCATAGCTTTGCGCGAGGAAAAATGTTTGATCGCCTGCTTAATCTGCGCGCCGCAAAACAGGCCGCCTGAACAGCGGGCCACGGCTTCACCCTCGGCGCGCACCACCGCCGACTCACAGACCGGACAGCGCTCGGGGAAAACAATGGGTCGGGCATTGGCCGGACGTTTTTCCAATACCACCTTGGCGATCTGCGGAATAACATCACCGGCGCGGCGAATAATGACGCTATCGCCAATGTAGACCCCCAGGCGCTGAATCTCATCGCCATTGTGCAAAGTGGCATTGCTGACCGTGACACCACCCACAAATACCGGCTCCAGTCGCGCCACTGGGGTTACTGCCCCTGTGCGCCCCACCTGAAATTCCACATCCAGCAACTGGGTCATTTCTTCCTGGGCGGGAAACTTTCGGGCTATGGCCCAGCGTGGGGCCTTGGCCACAAAGCCCAGACGCTCTTGCAGTCGCAGGTCATTGACCTTGTAAACAATGCCGTCGATATCATAGGCAAGACCGTCGCGGCGCTCGGCCAGAGTTTGATAATAGTCTTCGCAGGCGGCAATGCCACTCACCACCTGCATATGCTCATTAATTTTAAAGCCCCAACCAGCCAGGGTTTGCAGCATATTGAGATGACTGTCGGGACTGGTCTCGGCAACAAACTGACCCACACTGTAGGCGCACATCTCCAGGGGACGACTGGCGGTAATTTTAGAATCTAACTGACGCAGGCTACCGGCGGCCGCATTGCGCGGATTAACAAAGGCTTTTTCACCGCTGGCAATTGCCTTGGCATTCAGAGCTTCAAACCCTGCGCGGGGCAGATAAATTTCGCCGCGTACTTCCAGCAAGCTGGGAATATCTGAGCCGACCAGTTTGAGAGGAATGCTATTTATGGTGCGCACATTGGCGGTGATATCCTCGCCCACTGTGCCGTCGCCGCGAGTGGCACCGCGCACCAGCAGCCCATCGCGATAGAGCAGGCTAACCGCCACGCCGTCCAGTTTGGGCTCGCAGGCATATTCAATCTCTGGCGCATCTTTTAAGGCTGCGTAATTAAGACGGTCTTTAACCCGTCGATCAAAGTCCTCCAACTCTGTCTGGTTGAAGGCATTGTCAAGGGACAGCATGGCGACATCATGACGCACCTGGGTAAAGGCAGACAGCGCTTCGCCCCCGACACGCTGACTGGGTGAATCGCTGGTTTTGAGACTGGGATACTGAGACTCGATTTCCTGTAACTGACGCATTTGACGATCGTACTCAGCGTCGGGGACAGAGGGATCATCCAATACATAGTAGCGGTGATTGTGCTGGTTTAACTCGTCCTTGAGACGTTCGTAGTCGCTGTGAACGTGCTCTGGAATATTTGCCATATGTTCGCCGTTGGTTATTCGCCGCTCTGCTCTCGCTGCGCTGACGCCGAGGTGGCGCGCTGCCGATAATGGTCGATAGTCTGTTT
>DDCQ01000095.1:0-37527 GCA_002334915.1 Porticoccaceae bacterium UBA2002 | reverse complement strand
TCGAAGGTGCCTGGGTTGAGCAGATTTGCCAAGCTAAACAGTACTTCACCAGTGCCATCATCATTGATATGGCGATCAAAAAATTTATTGCCGCCAAATAAAAACCCGCAAGCTAGTACTGCATCCAATAATGCCTGCCCCTGAATACGCTCACCTTTGCTGGCCATCAGGTGCATCACCAGAACATCCTGCTGCGCTGCGTCACCAGCCTTTTCGGTGCTGGCGGTCCTTGACCGCTGTTCAGCTTCGCGCGCATTCAGCTCATTGAGTTGAGCGCGCTCGCGATCAAAAATTGAGTTGTCCAGATCGAATTGTTCTTGCTGGGGCTGGCGCGAAAAATTGAAATCTGTAGTGGCTGAACTGCGGCGCAGACTCTCCTCTACCTGCTGTATATCGGCCTCATCACGAATGCCTACGACTCTTGATCCGCCGGAGGGAAACTGAGCATTTTGCAGCTCGTCTGGCTCATCTGCAGCGCCGCCCCCTGTGCGTTGTAACTTGCGCGATGACATCTGCAGTTTTTCGTAGCGATTGTGTTTCACACGACGAATACCGTCCAGCACCATAGCGATAAATACCAGGGCAATAACGACAATCAGAACTTCACGTGGGCCAAAAAAATCCATATACAGGGCTTGCTCAACTCTTTGTTAAACTTTTGTTATTGTAGTTCGCGTTGAAAAAAAACAAAGTTTTTTTTCAACGCGCAGTTTAATTTATCAACTGGTGAATTCAGGCGCTGCAGATAATTTAGCCGAGTTAAAGTACTCGACCTAATCGGTCAGGCCTCTGCCAGTTCGGCTGCCTGATTGACATCTACCGTCACCAGTCGAGAAACACCTGGTTCATGCATGGTTACACCCATCAATTGATTGGCCGCTTCCATAGAAATCTTGTTGTGAGTAATAAAGATAAACTGCACCTGCTCAGACATCTCTTTCACCATCTTGGCATAGCGGCCCACATTGGCATCATCCAGCGGCGCGTCGACCTCGTCGAGCATACAAAATGGCGCTGGGTTCAATTTAAAGATTGAGAATACCATGGCGATTGCCGTCATGGCCTTCTCACCGCCAGACAGCAGATGGATAGATGAATTCTTTTTACCCGGTGGGCGGGCCATCAGCGTAACACCCGTATTGAGCAAGTCTTCGCCGGTCATTTCCAGATAGGCGTGACCACCACCAAATAGTTTGGGGAAAAGCTCCTGAATATGGCCATTTACCAGATCGAAGGTCTCTTTAAATCTGGTGCGGGTCTCGCGGTCGATTTTTTGAATGGCGTTTTGCAATGTGTTCAGTGCATCTTCCAGCTCTGCATTTTGCTGGTCCAGATAATCTTTGCGCTCGGACTCAATTTTATATTCATCAATCGCCGCCAGATTAATTGGCCCCAGGCGCTGAATACGATTGCCAATCAGCTCAAGCTGCTCTTCCCAGTCGATAATTACCGCATCGTCGGCCAGGTTTTCCAGCAGAGTTTCAAGATCTGCCTGCTTCTCTGCAATCTGCTCTTCAATGGTGCGGCTCAGGGTGCTGATTTCCTGGGCGGAGATTCGTTGCTTTTCCAGTTTGCTGCGCACTGCCTGGACTTCTTGCTCCAGCTCGCCGCGCAGTTTTTCCTGCTCGCGCATCTGGTGCTCGGTGGCATCGACCAGCGCCTTGGCTTCGGTCATCTCTGTATCAACCAGCAATCGGGCCTCAAGCTGGGACTCGAGCTCAAGTTTATGGGCTTCGGTGGGATCTTCTTTGATATTGAAGGCTTCGCGCAGCTGTTCTCTGCGCTCTTGCAGGCGCTCAACCTGCACCTCAAGACGACCAATGCCTTCGCGAACACTGGTCAGCTGAGTTTGTAATGAACTCTCACGCACGCGCAATTCCTGACCGCGATCTCGGTCATGGCGAGCTGTCTGACGCACTTCATCGAGCTCAGTGCGGCATTTGTCACGCTGCACAATCAGCTCTTCTCGCCGCACTGTATCTGCCTCCATCTTTTCGATGGACTCATGAAGAATCACCCGCGCGGCGGATAAATTTTCCTGCTCTGTCTCGGACTGCTGAACCACTTCGGCCAGTTCATTTTCGGCGCGCTCTTTACGTGCCCTGTACTGTTCGATCTGCACTTCAAAGCCACTGAGTTTTGAGCGCAGCTCGGCGTAGTTACTCTGCTGCTGGGCTACATTGGTGGCTATTTCCTGACGGGTGGTTTCCAGGGTTTGCAGACGCTGTTCGTTGCTCTGACGAGTTTTATCCAGGGTTGCAATCTGAGTTTCCAGCTCGCCCATCTGCGAACCTATGGTCTCCAGCTCCTGTTTGCGCTGCAGCACACCTGCGGTGGCATCTTTGTCGCGAGCCACACGCAGCCAGTTATTGCCCAGCCAAATGCCGTCGCGGGTAACTACAGATTCAATGGCAGAGAGCGACGACTGCAGTTTCAGTGCATCGGCCAGAGTCTCGGCGGCATAGATATTATTAATCAGGCCACGGGCAGCATCGCCCTCAACCAAATCGCTGAGCAGCTGCCCCTTATCACCAGACTGAGCTGCTGCAGTTGCACTGCCCACCAGTAGCAACTCGCCCTTTTTAAAGTCATCCAGCAAGCCCACTGAACTGGCAATATCGTCTACGGCAATAGCTTGCAGATAACTGCCCAGCACGGTCTCAACTGCCACTTCCCAGCCATCGGCTGGCTTGACTGACGCCGACAGACGAGGTCTGTCGCCCAGCCCTTTGGAACTCAGCCACTGCTTCTCTGCATCATCACCCATTGCTGCCTGCTGCAGAGCATCCAGAGATGCCTGGCGACCTTTTAGGGTCTGCTGCTTACTGCGTGCCTCATTGAGCTCGGTGACAACCTGCTTTTCTTCACCGCGCAGAGTCTCTATCTCGGCGCTGTTATCGGCGCGTTGCTTTTCTATGGCTTCGCTCGCCAGCTCCGCCTCTGAAAGCATAGCCTGGATAGTAGCCATCTCCTCTTCCGCCGGGCTGGCCTGGAAGCTGCTGGCCTCTGTGGAGAGGGTCTGCTGACGTTCAGTCAGGCGACGCATCAGCTGCTCTAGATGCTGAATACGGGACTGTTGGACCTCGGCCTGCTGCCTTGGGCTGGCAGATTTCTGATTGAACTCGTCCCAGGCCTGCTGCCAGGTTTGCATCGCCAACTCAGCGGCCTGCAGTGCTTCGGAGGAGATTGCTTCAGCCGCCTGGGCCTCTTCCAGAGCCGGTGCCAGTTCATCGTATTCAGCTGTCCAGCCGGTGGCCTTCTGGCGATCGCTGCTTAGATGCTGCTCAGCTTCACTAAAGTTGCGTTCGGTTTGTTCCAGATCTTTGTGCAATTCCTGAGCCCGCTGCTGCGCGTGCTCAATGGCCTGTTCTATGCGCGCCACATCCCCGCCAATTTTATAGAAGCGAGCCTGCACCTCGTTAAAGGCATCACTGTGGTCGGTAAATTCTGAGCGCAATTTTTCTATGCTGCTATCACAGGCGCTGCGCTGGGCAATAATTTTTTCCTGCTCAATTTCCAGGGTACCAATCACCTGTTTCTGCTCTGTGGCACTGAGATTGTAGCCGCGCCATTTCAGAGCCAGCAGCTCAGCGGAAACCTGGCGCTCTTCCTTTTTAAACTCGGCATACTTTTCTGCGGCTTTTGCCTGTCGCTCGAGCCTGCCCAGCTGGCGACCCAACTCATCGCGAATATCAGTCAGTCGTTCGAGGTTTTCTATGGTGCGCTGAATACGCCCTTCGGTATCGCGGCGGCGCTCTTTGTATTTGGAGATGCCTGCGGCTTCTTCGATATAAACTCGCAGCTCGTCTGGCTTTGCCTCAATTAGACGGGAGATCATGCCCTGCTCAATAATGGCGTAGCTGCGCGGCCCCAAACCTGTGCCCAGGAAAATATCTGTGATATCGCGACGGCGGCATTTGTTGCCATTCAGATAATAGTTGGACTGGCCATCTCTGGTGACCTTGCGCTTGATGCCAATCTCGTTGTACGAGGCGTACTCACCAACAATACGGCCATCAGAGTTATCAAATATCAGCTCGATACTGGCCTGTCCCACTGGCTTGCGACCGCCAGAGCCGTTAAAGATAACGTCGGACATATTCTCGCCGCGCAGATTCTTGGCAGAGCTCTCGCCCATCACCCAGCGGACAGCATCGATTATATTGGATTTACCGCAACCATTGGGCCCGACGACGGCGCAGAGATTGCTGGGAAAGTTGACATTGGTCGGGTCCACAAAGGATTTGAACCCAGCTAATTTAATCGATTTAAGCCGCATGTTTCATCATTTCTATTGGTGTTTGACCCAGCCTTTCGGCCACAGGATTAAGTAATGGTTAGCGGGTAATTCTACACAGTCTGAGCCTTACACAAAACAGTAAATCAGGGATTGAGTCATTTAGTTTCCAGATAGGAATTAGAAATGGGCCTCAGGCCTAAACAGCGGGCCAGATATCGCCAGAATCAGGGCCGCTGAGAGCTAATTTCAATGGCTACAGGCCCGTCAATTTCGCTGAGTTCAATAACCTCGGAAACGAATTCCCAGTCGCCAGACTGAGGCGTGGCAGAGCCAGATATCGATAGTCGGGCAACCAATTTTACCTGATCCACAGATGACAGGTTCTGGCCTGCCATCAGAGCCTGCGCGTCGCTGAGGGTCACCGCCGCAGGCAGGTCGGCGGCAGTTAGCTTTTTAGCCGCCAGAGGCATGGGGGAGCCAGAGGCGCGCACTGCGGCAACAAATACCATCTGATTTGGGGCAAATGTAATACCTGGGGCCAGACTCACCTGCAATGTCACTGTGCTGGCAGACTCCGCTGCTGTAGCTGGTACCTTACCCAGCAGGCTATTGGCGCGATCTATACCCAGCTGAAGTGCTTTGGCAGTTGCACTGTTGGCGTCAAGACCCTGAATAGCACCCTGCCAATAGGTAATAGCCAGTTGCAACTGGGCATTTTCGAAGGACTGAATACCTTTGAGGCCCAGTATGGTTGGATTATTGGAATCTACCGCGAAAGCTCTGTCCATGGCCCTGATTACTGGCTCAGCAAAGCGATTGCCGGCCACCAGATAGAGCGACTCTGCATACTGGGCCAGTAAATAGCCATCCTCAGGCGTGACTTTAATAGCCTCGGCAAAATACTGACTGGCAGCCAGTACATCAGCCTCCGCCAGAGCCCCCTGGGCCAGCATGGCCCAGTAGTAAATATTGTCCGGGCGCTGTTTTACCCGCTGTAAAATTGCAGCGTTCAATGCCTGGCGCCAACTTTTTGCCTCCACGCTATCCTCAGCCAGACCCGAACCCTGCTCTATCAACTCGAGTATCTGTTCATCTGCAGTGGCACCCAGCTGGTTATAGCTAACGACTGTGCCGACAATAATTAGCAGCAGCAATACCGGCAGTAACCAGAGTCCAGTGCTGGCTTTCTCCCGTTCGGTATCCGCGTGCTCGGTAGCTGTATTGTGCAGCAGTAATTGCTGGGCCTCTGTATATAGCTGTTGATGCTGGGACTGGCTGATTTCGCCAGCTTCCAGCTGACGGCTAAGCTGAGCCTCCTGATCGCGAAAGATAGCGACATTGGCCTCCTGTCTGTCATCACTGGTTTGATTGCGACCGGAGACGCGACCAGTGACAAAGGGAAAGATAACAAACAGGCTGGCGACTGCTAATAGCAGGCCCGTCAGGGTAGAAAATGCCATTATTGTTGTTCCCTATCTGCCAGCAGGCTGTCCAGTCGCTGTTGCTCCTGAGGAGTTATCTGGCTATTGCTCTGGCCCTGAGAAGAGCCCGGGGCTTGCAAATCCTGTGGCTTGAAATACAGGCGATAAATCGCCAGCAGCCCCAGGAGTACAAATATTATGGGTGAGCCCCAGAGTAGCCAGGTAGACTGATTGACCTCCGGGCGATAGAGAATAAATTCCGAGTAGCGGGCCACCAGATAATCTTTTATTTGCTGATCGCTCAGCTCCTCTTCCAGCAGCCGCTGAACCTGCACTCGCAGATCATTAGAGATCGGCGAATTGGAATCAGCCAGGTTTTGATTCTGACATTTGGGGCAGCGCAACTCCTCTAGCAATTGCTGGTATCTTGGCCTCAGGGACTCATCCGAAAACTCCACCACCTCAGCATTGGCCAGCACAAGTTGGCATTGGAAAAGCAACACAACAAAGAGCAACGCTTTCACTGGGTAGCCCCTAAAACTGGCGCTGTGCCTGTTAGCTCCAAGTACAGAGCCGCAAACTCCGCCTCCCAAACTCGTTTATCCACCACCCCAACCCGGCGATGGCGAATAATGCCCTGGGCATCCACCAGATAGGTTTCAGGAGCCCCATAGACCCCCAGATCAATGCCCAAACTACCCTGATCGTCATAGATATTAAATGCATAGGGGTTGCCGCGCTCCAGTAGCCAGAGTTTTGCCGCCTTGCGCTGGTCCTTGTAGTTAAGGCCAACAATTTTTACACCCTGCTCTGCCAGTGCGTTCAGGCTGGGGTGCTCGATACGACAGGCAAAGCACCAGGTGGCCCAAACATTGACCAGCAACACCTCATCTGCAAAGTCTTGCTTGGTCACCAGAGTCTCAGGGTCCTGCAGTGATGGTAGTGAAAATTCAGGAAAAGGCTCGCCAACCAATGCTGAGGGCAGTTCTGTGGGGTCCTTATCCAGGCCCAGCAGCAACACCAGGGTTAGCCCGGCAAACAGACTGAGGGGAATAAATAGGGCCAGTCGATTCATGATGTAGCGGCCTTCGAAAGTGCATCAGCACTGGCCACAGAGGGCTTTTTGGCGCTGATACGGCGGCGATAGCGCTTGTCAGCTGCAGACAGCAGACCACCCAGGGCGATCATTAGCGCGCCCAGCCAGATACAGCGCACAAAAGGCTTTACATAGAGGCGCACCGCCCAGGCCTGCCCCGCCAGAGGCTCACCCAGACTAACGTAGAGATCACGATGCAGTGCGCCATCAATAGCCGCCTCAGTCATCACCTGACCGCCAGCTTTATAGTTGCGCTTTTCTGGCAGCATACGGGCCACGATAGACCCCCGCTGCTCAACATTTATCTCTCCTCGGTAGGCAATATAGTTGGGGCCCTGAACCTGACTGATACTGACAAATTCAAACTCATAGCCTGAAACCTCGGCTCTATCTCCCGGCTCCATGCGCAGATCCCGCTGCATGGAATAGACAGTACTCAGCCCTGCACCCAGAACACAGACCGCCAAACCCATATGGGCAATCACCATACCCCAGTAGCTGCCAGATAATCTGCGCAGCCCCGACCATTTGCCGGAGGTTTTATCCAGCACATCCCGGGCTGTCATGGCAATCACCCAGAAGCTGATCAACAGGGTAAATACTGCCCCAAAAGAGTAACTTGACCAGGATATCTCGCTGGCCAAAAACAGCGGCAACACCAGGGCCAGCGCCAGGCTGATCAGTGCCGGAGCAACAGCTTTGCTGCGCAGCAAGCCCGGGTCGGTTTTTTTCCAGCGGGTAAAGGCCGCAAAGCCCATAGCTATGGCCAGACCAGACATTAGAGGGACAAAGAAAAAATTAAAGTATGGAGGGCCAACTGAAATCTTGCCCAAATCCAACACATCGGCGAGCAGAGGATACAGGGTGCCCACCAGAATCATCGCCATCGAACTGACCAGCAGAATATTATTTAGCAGCAGCATCATTTCTCGGGACCAGGCGCCGTAGCCAGCCACTTTTTGCATAGCCGGGCCTCGCAGGGCAAACAGGGTCAGGGATCCGCCTATCACCAGAGTAATAAAGCCCAGAATAAATGCCCCCCGCTCCGGGTCGCTGGCAAAGGCGTGCACCGAGGTAAGAATACCTGAGCGCACCAAAAAGGCACCCAACAGGCTTAGGGAGAAAGCAAAGATCGCCAATAGCAGAGTCCAGCTTCTAAACACGCCGCGCTTTTCTGTTGCAGCTATGCTGTGAACCAGTGCCGTGCCCACCAGCCAGGGCATAAATGAGGCATTTTCAACCGGATCCCAGAACCACCAGCCTCCCCAGCCCAGTTCATAATAGGCCCACCAACTACCCAGACCAATACCAAGGGTAAGAAATGCCCAGGCCACGTTGATCCAGGGTCTTGCCCAGCGCGCCCAGGCACTGTCGAACTGGCTACCAATCAATGCAGCAATGGCAAAGGCAAAGGGCACAGCAAAGCCCACATAACCCATATACAGCATGGGCGGATGAACAATAAGTCCAAAGTCCTGGAGCAGGGGATTGAGATCCCGGCCTTCCACCGGGGACACCGGCAGCAGGCGATCAAAGGGATTGGAGGTCAGCAACAGAAAGATAATAAAGCCAAGGGCAACAAAGCCAAGCACCGACAACACCCGAGCCACCAGCTGCGCTGGCAATTCACGGCTGTACAGTGCCACTGCCGCAGACCAGCCTGCCAACATTAGCACCCAGAGCAGCAGGGAGCCCTCATGGGCACCCCAGACAGCACTGAATTTAAAGCGGTCGGGCAGCAATGTATTGGAGTTGTTGGCAACATAGGCCACAGAGAAGTCGTCTTGCAAAAAGGCATTGGCCAGACAGGCAAATGACAGCGCAATAAACACAAACTGACCCAGAGCCAGACTGTGGCCCAGACGCATCCAGCTGCTATGGCCGGTAAAAGAGCCGACCATAGGCACCGCGGCCTGGGCCAGGGCAAAGCAGAGCGCAATAATCAGTGCCACATGGCCTAGTTCTGGGGTCATTGAGCCTGTTCCTGCTGTTTCAGTTCATAGGCCTTATTCATGGCATCAGCCACTTCGGGTGGCGTGTACTTCTCGTCGTGTTTGGCCAGCACTTCGGTGGCGCGCAGTATGCTGTTTTCATCCAGCTTGCCCGCTGCAACCGCCGCCTCGCCCTCATCAAACAGATCCGGGAGAATACCGGCATAATGAATAGTTAGAGTTGCCATGCCATCGCTGACATCAAACAGCACATCCAGAGAATCTGGCGACCGCTGCACCGAGCCTTCGACTACCATGCCCCCGGCACGAATATGCACAGCCAAGGGCGCCTCACCGGCGGCAATCTGCGATGGGGTATAAAAGTAATTGGCATTCTGACCCAGCATATAGGCCATAAGCCCGACAATCGCTGAGGCCGCTACCACCAGCAGTATCACCAGCTGCAGACGCTGTTTCCGTATTGGGTGCATTATTTGTCTTCCTCTGAAAGCCCAGCCGCTGCTGCCTGCTGCACCTGCTCGCGCTGCGATTGGCGCACAATAGACTGCAGGTTTGCTCGCTGCTGCTGCACTGGCCTGATCAGCAACCAGCCAAGTACGGCTAGAGAGACCAGCACCGCGGTCCATACATAGGGACCGTGACCCGCCATCTCCCAGAACTGCTGCAAGCTATCAAATTGAGTATTCATTGTGCCACCCCCCCTGGCTCAGCCTGCAGCGCCAGCTCTCGCACCCAGCTCGCCTTGCGCTCGCGGCGCAGTATCTCCACGCGGGTGTGCAAAATCAGGGCCAGCGCATAAAAACTGTACATCGCAACAATCATTACTAGCAGAGGCTGAAACATATCCGGATGCATGCTGGGTGCAGAGGTAAATTTGATGGTGGCGGGCTGATGCAATGTATACCACCAGTCCACAGACTTGTAGATAATCGGTATATTGACCGTGCCCACCAGTGCCAAAATGGCGCTGGCCTTATTGCCCGTCTCCTGCGAGTGAAATGCATATTGCAGTGCCAGCACCCCCAGATATAAAAACAATAGAATCAGCATTGAGGTAATACGTGCATCCCAGACCCAGTAGGTGCCCCAGGTAGGCTTGCCCCACACCGCGCCGGTAAACAGCGCAATAAAAGTAAGCGCAGCACCAATGGGCGCCGCTGACTTCATGACCATATAGCTGAGTTTCATCTTCCATATCAGCCCGATTGCTCCGGCAATGGCCATCAGATAATAGCCGGCCAACGCCAGAAATGAGGCCGGCACATGCAGATAGATAATCCGAAAACTATTGCCCTGCTTGGCATCCTGTGGGGCAAAGGCCAGCCCCCAGACCAAACCAGTCAGCATCAGCCCCAGAGTCAGCACCCAGAGCCAGGGCAGCCAGCGGCCAGTGGTTTCGTAAAACCAGCGCGGTGATCCCATGCGGTGAAACCAGTTCCAATTTCTGCCTGAAGCCATAGAAGTTACAACCTATCAATCAATTAATTATTGCTCACTAACCGCAGCGCACCTGCAATAGCCAGTGGACATAGAGCTACTGCAGCGCTGAGCATTGCTCCCAAAACCGCCAGAGGTCCCAGCCAGTTCAACCCATCTACAGCTGCCTGCACCGCTGCGCTGCCAAAAATAATTACCGGCATATATAGCGGAATAACCAGCACAGATAGCAGCAGCCCACCTTTGCGCAGGGATACAGTCAGCGCCGCGCCCACCGCGCCAATAAGGCTGAGACAGGCGGTGCCCAGCGCCAGACTGGCCATCAAAGGCAACAGCCCCTCGGCCGGCAGCGACAGCATAACGCCAATCAGTGGTGACACCATTGTGAGTGGCAGACCTGTAACCAACCAGTGAGCCACTATTTTGCCCAGCACAGACAGCGCCAGAAGCTGCGGCGAAATAAGCAGCTGTTCCAGAGAACCATCCTGATAGTCACTGGCAAATAATGTCTCGGTAGATAGCAGAGTCGCCAGCAGCGCCATAACCCAGATAATACCGGGAGCAAGCTCTGCCAGTCGGGCCGAATCCGGACTGATTCCCAGGGGAATCAACGTCGAAACCAGCACAAAAAATATTAATGGGCTGGCCACCTCGCCTCTGCGGCGATAAGCCAGCAGCAGATCACGCCGCAGGTAACCTGCAAAGCCCTGACTGCCAGCGATCATGGCTGCACTCCCAGATCAGTATGGGATTCAACAATATACTTACGCAAGCCATCGAGAGGTAGATTCTGATGGGTAGTAAGCACCACCGCACCGCCCTGCTGCACATGGATTTCCAGCTGCTGTTGCAGAGCCAGTGCACCCTGCTTGTCAATTGAAGTGAAGGGCTCATCCAGGTACCAGACTGCTGCCTTGCTGGTATGCAAGCGCGCCAGCGCAACCCGCCGGTGCTGGCCCGCTGAGAGACTGTAACAGGGCATATCGGCAAAGCCGCGCAGGCCCACAGCATCCAGAGCCTGAGTAATCTCAGCTGAACTGACAGAGGCCGGGCTCATCCAGCGCAAATTCTCTTCTGCCGAGAGGGTCATTTTGACACCGGACTGATGGCCTATATAGAGGATACTGTCCAGGTATTCATAGCGACAATCATTGATTGGACGGCCCTTGTAGAGCAATGCTCCAGAGGTCGGCTGCAGGGCGCTGGTCATCAGTCGCATTAAGGTGGTTTTGCCCGCGCCATTAGCACCCTCAAGTTGCACAATATCCCCAGCTTCAACATTAAAGCTGGCTGGTTTAAAGACATTGCAGTCATCGCGCTCAAAAGCGAGTTGCTCGACTGTTATAAGAGGTGGAGTGGACAACAGTTTTTCCGCGGCCTGGTTTATTTGCGGGGCACATTATGCCAAAGATCAGAGATCAAATGTTGTCTTTAATGTGCGGGAATGGTTCAGTTAGAAATGGCTAATCAAAGTCATCATCAAAATCATATTCCTGAACCTGCCTGTTAATACGGGCCTGCTCAAGTTTCAGTTCCAACCTGCGCCGCGATTCGCGCTTTATCTGAGCCTGCTGTTTATCTGACAGCGTATTTTCAGATTCCAAATCAGCCGAATTGGCATCGGAATCTTCCAGCTCTTCGCCGCTTTCTAAATCATCAAGATCATCGCTCATCCAAAAACCTCAACCAAGCTCATGGGGCAGTTCAGCGATTAGCTAAAACCAGATACCCGAGACGCGAAAAATAAGTCTAAAAACCCTTTCCGTCAAGATATTAAATTCCCCAAGGAAACTCTGATCTGTATTTGGGTCAAACCACAGAGATCGGAGTTGCGTAACAACTGCTGTCAGCCATTATTTAGACTATTTCTGGAGGATTATTTTGATCACAAAAAGTCCCTGTGCTCTGCTCACAACCCTGCTGATTAGCCTGGCTATTGCAAGCCAAAGCCTGGCCGAAGATGAAGTGGCAATTTTCGCCGGCGGCTGCTTTTGGTGCATGGAGAGCGACTTCGAGAAGCTAGAGGGGGTCAGCTCTGTAGTCTCCGGGTATATTGGCGGCCATGTGGCAAACCCATCCTACAAACAGGTTTCTGCAGGAAATACCGGCCACACAGAAGCGGTCGAGATCATATTTGATAACCAGATAGTTAGCTTTGAGCAGCTCTTGGAGCACTTTTGGGTCAATATCGACCCCCTGGATGGAGGCGGTCAGTTTTGCGATCGCGGCCAGCAGTATCGCAGTGAGCTATTCTATCTGAGCGATAGCCAACAACAGGCGGCTCAGGCATCAATTGCAACCATAGACGCACAACCCCAGTTTACCGGCAAGATTAAAACCCAGCTGAGGGCAGCGACAAAATTCTACATTGCCGAAGGCTATCATCAGGACTATTACAAAAAGAACCCTACCCGCTACAACTACTATCGCTGGAGCTGCGGCCGCGATAAGCGCCTGCAGCAGCTTTGGGGGGAAAAGCAGTAATCAAAGCTCTCAGTGCACTACCAGCATATTCGAGGTCAGGTAGTGGAGAACCTTTTCTGAGGTATTGCCAATAAATTTACCCGCCAGTCCAAGATTGGCAGCGCTGCCAATTACCAGCAGAGAGCTGTCTCCTACCAACTCTGCGAGTTCTCGTTCCACCTGGCCAGTAAGCACCTTGACACTGGCCTGCACCCGCAACTCGGCACACAGATTATTAAGCTGCTCCTCAGTATTGGCCAGTACCTGCTGGGCACTTTCATGCCAGAGTACTGACTGGCCAGGCAGCGGTGGCACATAGGCTGTGGCCAGGTTGGCCGCGCTAAAGTCGGGAATCACAGAGACCAGCTCCAGAGGCAGGTTTAGCGCCTCAGCCATACTCCGGGCCTTTAAAATAACTTTCTTGCCAAGCAAGCCATGCTCTCGGCTTTCATCAAGTGTACCCACAGCGGCAACCACTTTTCCAGGCCCTGGCCCTCGCCATTGACCATCCAGATTGGGCAGCTGGCGTCGCGCAACAGGTGCCAGTCCTCCGGCGTGTGAAAAAGCTTGGCAATACCAGACTGCCGGTCACCGGCAACCTTGATAATAAGGTCTGCCTGCATGCTGTTGGCGGTATCTACCACTGATTTATTCCAGCGTTTGCCCCACACCATATTCGAAGAAAAATGGACCTTGTAGCGATCGGTTAGCAGCCGCAGATGGGTTTCGGCCTCGTCGAGCAGCGCCTGTTTGATATCCCTGTAGTTATCGAAGCCAATATATTTATGCATCTCTTCGATCTGGTCATACACCGTCATCAGTACTCGCAGCTTTGCCTGGTTGTGACTGGTCAATGCCACCGCCTGCTCCATAACTAATTGGTCTCTGTCAGACCCGTCCAAAACCACTAGAATATTGTCCACAATCTATCTCCAAAGTTGACTTAGCTGCGCCCGTTTCGGGAGCCAGCCTTACCCTAAGTCTAGCCAGCCAGGGGCAGAAAGAGCGGCGATTGGAGGGATTTACAGAGCCAGCATGATTTAGATCAATTCTGTGTCTATACTCATTAATAGTAACTAGTTAAATGGACTTATGTCGTAACCACAAGGATTTCTATGCGCTCTCCTACTCTCAATATTCAACCCAGCAATTGCCACAATTGCCGCATGAGTGCGCTGTGCCTGCCACTGACTTTGGACAGCAGCTCTCTGGATCGGCTGGACAGGGTGATTGAGCGGGGCCGACCCATTCATAAAAACCAATATATATTTCATGGTGGTGACCAGTTTAAGGCCGTATACGCGATTCGCAGTGGCGCGGTGAAGGCATTTTGCGTCAGTGATGACGGCAGCGAACAGGTCACAGGTTTCTATTTGCCCGGCGAGATTTTTGGCTGGGATGGCATAGACAACAGTAGCCACAGCAATACCGCCATAACTCTGGAGACCACAGCTCTGTGTGAAATTCCCTTTGCCAGGTTTGAAGAGATCAGTCGCACCATGCCCATACTGCAAAAACATTTTATGCGCCTGATGGCCAAGGAGCTTACCTCGGACCAGGATCTTATCGGCTTGCTGGCGAAAAGCTCAGCCGAAGAGCGAGTCGCCAGCCTTCTGCTCAGCCTATCGAGTCGACTAAAACGCCAACATCTCAGCCCTACCAGGTTCCGCCTGCCTATGTCCCGGGCAGATATTGGCAACTATCTGGGTCTAACCGTTGAAACCGTGAGTCGGGTTTTTAGCCGCTTCCAGAGTTTTGACCTGATTCTGTGCGATAAAAAAGAAATAGAGATTATTAATCTCAATGGCCTATATGCACTAACTCACAAGCCAAAAGCCTAGCCCGGCAGCCTAAAACTAGGCCGCTGGTATTCAGTTTTCAATGGTTTCCATTGAGCTGCCTCCCCCCGCACCCTACAATGGCTAAAACCATTGGAATAATGCATGAAAATCTACCTAGTCGGCGGTGCCGTTCGCGATAAGTTGCTCAACTACCCAAGTGATGAAAATGATTGGGTGGTGGTGGGCAGCTCTCCCGAGCAGATGGTCGAACTGGGTTATCAGCCAGTGGGTCAGGACTTCCCTGTATTTATTAAACCCCAAACTGGCGAAGAGTACGCTCTGGCGCGCACCGAGCGAAAATCTGGCCATGGCTATCAGGGCTTCACCTTTCACACAGCGGTAGATATTAGCCTGGAAGACGACCTTATACGCCGGGATCTAACCATTAATGCCATGGCCGAAGACGACAGCGGCCAGATTATCGACCCCTACGGCGGCCAGCAGGATCTGCAGGCCAAAGTACTGCGCCATGTATCTGATGCCTTTACCGAAGACCCCCTTAGAGTGCTGCGCGTAGCTCGCTTTGCGGCCCGCTATCATCATCTGGGCTTTAGCATAGCGCCGGAAACTCTGGCACTGATGACCAGCATTGCCTCCAGTGGCGAACTGGCTCATCTGGTGGCTGAGCGCGTCTGGAAAGAGACCGAGCGCGCCCTGTGCGAAAAATCGCCGGATATCTATATTCAGGTGCTGCGCGACTGCGGTGCACTGCAGATTCTGTTGCCTGAAGTGGAGCAGCTATTTGGCATACCCCAGCGAGCTGACTACCACCCGGAGGTGGACACAGGTATTCATACCCTGATGTCGCTGCAGCAGGCGGCAAAACTCTCGGATAAACCAGAGGTGCGCTTCTCTGTGCTGGTGCACGATCTGGGCAAAGCTATTACCCCAGACCATGTATTGCCAAGCCATAAGGGACATGAGGAGCGCGGACTGCCGCTGGTGAAAGAGGTCTGCGACCGCTTAAAAGTGCCCAATGAGCACCGCCAATTAGCCATGCTGGTCACGGAATTTCATCTGCTGTGCCACAAGGCCTTTGAGTTGCGCCCGGAAACTATTTTAAAGCTGCTAAAGGGCATTGGAGCACTAAAACCAGACAACAGACTCGAAGAATTTTTACTGAGCTGCGAGGCCGATGCCCGGGGCCGCACTGGATTTGAAGATCGCGATTACCCCATGGCGGACTATTTGCGCCAGGCCCGGGAGGTTGCCCTGCAAACCGATATATCCGACCTGGTAGCCAATGGAATTAGCGGCGCCGAGATTGGCGCTCAACTCAGCCAGCGCCAGACCACAGCTCTGACAGACTTTAAACAGAACTACCCAACAGCCTAGGTGCAGCAATGAATTCAGACAGTAAAACGGTACTAATTACCGGCGCAGCGCGACGCATTGGCGCGGTCACAGCTCAGCTATTTCACGCCGCTGGCTACAATGTGGTTATTCATTACAACCGCAGCGCCACCGCTGCCGACAGG
Source organism: Porticoccaceae bacterium UBA2002 (assembly GCA_002334915.1). Classification (GTDB taxonomy): domain Bacteria; phylum Pseudomonadota; class Gammaproteobacteria; order Pseudomonadales; family Porticoccaceae; genus HTCC2207. Next base: position 21,599 of record DDCQ01000095.1, on the reverse strand, counting down.
CTGTGCGAGCAGTTTAATGCCGAGCGCACAGATAGCTGCCTGCTAGTGCAGAGCGATCTCAATGATATGGCCGGACTGAATAAAATTGTCGATCTGATGCAGACGGTTGGCCACCTGGATGTACTAATTAATAACGCCTCTAGCTTTTATCCCACCCCATTGGAACACTGCGATGAGCAGCAGTGGGATGATCTGATTGCCAGCAACCTAAAGGGCCCATTCTTTCTCGCGCAAAAGCTGGCACCTATGCTGGTGAAAGCCCAGGGTGCTATTGTCAATATCTCCGATATGCACGCCCGTCAGGCGCTGCGCAACCATCCGATTTATACGGTGGCCAAAGCCGGCAATATAGCCATGACCAAATCACTGGCACTGGAGCTGGGGCCGGATGTGCGGGTTAATAGCGTAGCACCAGGCGCAATACTTTGGCCGGAGCATGAAGAGGACGACATTGATAAACAGGATTCTGTACTGAGCAAGGTGCCCATGGGCCGCTTGGGCACTGAATCTGATATAGCAGATACCGCCTTCTTTTTGGCGGTTAATGCCACTTATATGACAGGTCAGACTATTGCTGTGGATGGCGGCAGTTCAAATAGCCTCTAGATAGTAAAAGCGGCCTAATTAGCCTTGGTAATATCCAGGCCGCGCCAGATAAAAGATACCGGCCAGAGTTTCTGTTTGTTTTTGTCGTAGTCCTGCCAGTGTTGGGCATAGGAATTTTCGGTTACCGGGTGCAGGCTTTGGGGTGCTAACTCGGCGAGAGGCAATAGCACAAAAGCATTTTTGAGCACCTCGTCACGAGGCAGCGAAATGCCGTCCAGCTCCCCCACTGTCTTGTCCAGAGTAAGAATATCTATATCCAGGCTCCGGGAGCCAAACTTGGGCGCACTGCGATCGCGGCCATTGCTATCCTCTATACCCTTGAGAATTCGGGAAATCTGTCCCACCCCCAGCTCGGATCTGATGCCTACCACCAGGTTGTAAAAACTGTCCCCCTCGAAGCCCACCGACTCACTCTCGTAGACAGAGGAGATTTCCAGTTCGCCAAAATTCTCAGCTAGCGCATCCAGTGCCGCACCTATATGACGACGGCGCTCGATATTGCTTCCCAGGCTGAGATAAATCAGAGCCATTACTGTCGCTCACCTCGTTCAATAATAATGCCGACATCCTGACTGTATCTTAGTGCACCGGGCTTGCTGACGCGCAGTTTTAACCAGGGCACAGAAAACTCCTCGCGCACAATACGGGCAATCTCTTCGGCCATACGCTCTACCAGCAGAAATTCACTGGCCTCGATAAAGGCAATTAGGCGCTTGGCGATCGACTTGTAATTTAACGCATGCTCAATATCGTCGGTTTCAGCGGCCCGGCGAATATCATGGGCCATTTCCAGATCCAGACTGATCGTCTGTTTCACCTCGCGCTCCCAATCGTAGATACCAATAATGGTCTCTATGCGCAGGTCTCTTATATAAACAATATCCATTGTCCGTCCTTTTTAATGAGGTTCTATAGCTGGCAATTTATCCAGAGGCCAGCGAGGGGTAGCTGAGATTTCCAGGTCATTTACCTGGCCTGCCAACAGTCGCTGGCAGCCAGCATAGGCAATCATGGCCCCATTATCGGTGCAAAATTCATGGCGTGCATAGAATACCTCGGCACAGTCTTTCGCCAGTGCGACCTCAAGCTTGTGACGCAGCCTGGTGTTGGCTGACACACCACCGGCAATCACCAGAGTTTTCATCTGAGTCTCAGCCAGAGCGCGGCGACATTTAACCACCAATGTGTCCACTACGGCTTCCTGAAACCCTGCACAGATATCCAATATGGTTTGATTATCTGGCAGCACATCATCGCCGCGATGTTTCTGTATTAGGTTGCGGGTAAAGGTTTTTAGCCCGGAAAAGCTAAAATCCAGCCCCGGACGATCGGTCATGGGCCGAGGAAAATCAAAGCGATCAATTTGCCCCAGGTCTGCCATACCGGCGAGCACAGGCCCGCCAGGGTAATCCAAATCGAGCATTTTAGCGGTTTTATCGAAGGCTTCACCTGCGGCATCATCCAGTGATTCACCCAGCACCTGATAGTCACCTATAGCCTGTACCGACACCAGCTGGGTATGACCGCCGGACACCAGCAGCGCTACAAAGGGAAAAGCCGGAGGATTTTCTTCCAGCATGGGCGCCAACAGGTGCCCTTCCATATGGTGGACACCCAGTACCGGAATATCCAAGGCAAACCCCAGTGCAGTAGCCATGGCACCACCCACCATTAGAGCGCCCATAAGGCCTGGCCCAGAGGTGTAAGCTATGCCCTGAATATCCTGTTTACTGACCCCTGCCTGCTCCAGCACCAGCTTTAACAGCGGAATAATTTTGCGCACATGATCTCTGGAGGCCAGCTCTGGGACCACGCCACCGTATTCCGCATGCAGTTTGACCTGGGAATACAGGGTGTGGGCAAGCAGACCACGCTCGCTGTCATAGACAGCCAGTCCGGTTTCATCGCAGGATGTTTCTATTCCCAATACAAGCATTTACAGCGGCTTCTCCAAGCGGTTTAGGGGCATCACTTTAAACCCTCAGCTGCTCTCTGTGAACCCGTACTTTAAGCCTGCCACAGATGGTCTAAAAACCCTTTAAAAACCTTTGCATCAATAGCCCTAAGTGTATAGACTACGCGCCCTTGAAGAGTCGAGCACAGGGTGGCTGTGTCGACATTGATATTCACTACAGGATTAAGCATTTATGCCAAGCGTTCGAATTAAAGAAAACGAGCCCTTTGACGTAGCTCTACGTCGCTTTAAACGTTCTTGCGAAAAAGCCGGAATACTGGCCAAGGTTCGCAGCTGTGAGTTCTACGAGAAACCCACCTGGGAACGCAAGCGCAAAGCTGCGGCAGCCGTAAAGCGCAACCAGAAAAAAGTATCTCGCGAATCACGCAAGTTTACTCGACTCTACTAAGTCTCACTCTGGCTGCAGAGTGATTGATTATAGAGTTAAAACAAAGAGCGCCCGATGGCGCTTTTTGTGTTTCTGGAATTCGCAAACTGGCCCTTAGTGCCAATTAATTTGTGCCAACCCTATCGCTAATTGGAGAATGTCCATGTCAATGAAACAAACAATCCACAATGCCATGAAAGATGCCATGCGCGCCAAGGACAAAGCTCGCCTGGGCGCCATTCGACTGATGCAAGCGGAATTTAAGCGCATCGAAGTGGATGAGAGAATCGAAATTGACGATGCCCGAATACTGGCCGTGCTGGACAAGATGGTCAAGCAGCGCCGCGACTCGATCAATCAGTATGAAACTGCTGGCCGCCAGGAGTTAGCCGATATCGAAATTGCCGAGATAGCGGTAATTCAAGACTTTTTACCTGCTGCCCTCAGCGACGGCGAGATCGCCGACATGATTGCCGCCGCAATTGACCAGGCCGGCGCCAGCTCTATGGCCGATATGGGCAAAGTGATGGGCATTATTAAGCCCCAGATACAGGGCCGAGCGGACGCAGGTGCGGTCAGCGGACTGATAAAGGCCGCACTGACTTCCTGAGTTGCAGGGCAATTAAAATCCACAGTTAAATTTCTGCAGCTAAGGGGTTACACTGCTAGATCCTCATTCATTAACCTGAAGTGCTCATGGCTGGATTGATTCCACAGACATTTATCGATGATTTGCTCGACCGCGTCGATATAGTCGATGTGGTCAATAGCCGTGTGCAACTTAAAAAAGCCGGCAAAAATTACAAGGCCTGCTGCCCCTTTCACGAAGAAAAAAGCCCCTCATTTACCGTGGCCCAGGATAAGCAGTTCTTCTACTGCTTTGGCTGTGGCGCCGGTGGCAATGCCCTGGGCTTTGTGATGGAATTTGACCGTGTGGACTTTTTGCCCGCGGTGGAAATGCTGGCCAAAAACGCCGGCCTGGAAATACCCCGCGAAGCCGCACCGGATCGCGCGGTCAGCAAAAAGAAAGACAATCTGTATTCTATCCTCACCGAGTCCGACCATTTCTTTCGTCAGCAGCTGCGCAGTCATCAGGGCGCCGCTACTGCAGTGGACTATCTCAAAGGTCGAGGGCTCAGTGGCCAGATAGCCGCAGCCTTTGGCGTAGGCTATGCGCCTCCGGGCTGGGATAATTTATTGAATGCCGCGGGCACCGAGCCCGATAAAATCAAACTGCTGGAAGAGTCCGGCATGCTGATTGTAAAGCCCGAAGAGAAGAAGCAGTACGACCGTTTTCGCCACCGCATTATGTTCCCTATCCGCGACCAGCGCGGCCGCACCATCGGCTTTGGCGGCAGAGTGCTCGACGACAGTACACCCAAATATCTCAACTCTCCGGAGACTCCGGTTTTCCATAAGGGTCGCGAACTCTACGGTCTCTATGAAGCCCGTCAGGCACTTAAAGAAATCCCCTGCCTAATTATGGTAGAGGGCTATATGGATGTCATTGCCCTGGCCCAGTACCGTATTCACAATGCGGTGGCCACGCTGGGCACCGCCCTGACCGAGAACCACCTGCAGAAGCTATTTCGCTACACCTCTGAACTGGTATTTTGTTTTGATGGTGATAGTGCCGGGGTTCGGGCTGCGGGTCGCTCTCTGGAAATTGCTCTGCCAGAAATGCGCGATGGGGTTTCAGCCAAGTTTTTATTTCTGCCCGATGGTGAAGACCCGGATAGCATGGTGCGCAAACTGGGATCCGACGAATTCCAAAAGCAGGTCGAGGGGGCTACACCCCTGTCTGAGTTTTTATTCGACCAGCTGAGTGAAGGCATAGATACCAGCACCGCCGATGGTAAAGCGCGACTCAGTAAAGTGTGCGCGCCACAGATTAACCGTATTCCCCAGGGGGTATTTCGTCAGCTAATGCTTGAAGAGCTGTCCCGGCGTACCGGCATCAGTGCCGATAATCTGCGCGACTATGTGGCCAGCCATAAGCCTCCAGAACAGCGTACTGCAGCCCAACCCAGCAATGCCCCGGCGCAAGGTTCTCAGGGTCAACAGGACCCGGGCAACTACGATGAGCCTATGGAAACCCGCGGCGATCTGGACTACGAGCCATTTCCCGAATTAGTAGCAGAGCGCAGGTCGAAAATGCGCCTGGCACCGATTAAATTCCTGACTGCACTGCTGCTGAATCACCCCGACCTGGCACAGCATGTAGAGGATATCAGCCTGCTAGATAGCTCCACTGATGCCGACATGGCATTATTTTTACGAGTGCTTAAAGTAGTCCGCGATAATCCCCATTACAAACCTTCCCATATCTTTGCCTACTGGCTGGGCACCCATGGCAATCAGGATGAGACTAAAGTGCTGCAATCACTAGCCGCCAGCGAACTCTACCACCCCCCAAAGGGCACAGGCCGCGATGATCATCAGGAGTTTTGCGACACATTGGCGCATGTTACCCAGAGCGTCTTTGAAGCTCTGCCGGCAGGTGATAAGGCCACTCATTTACTGTCGAACCAAACCCTCAACGAGCGCCAAATCAAGCAGCTGCATAAAATACGCCTGCAGCTGGGGGATGACCCCCAGTCAAACGAGTTAAAAAACAAGATAAAACAACGACTTGTAGTCTAAGATAAGAAAAAGAAAATAAGGCTAATAAACTCCAAATTCTCTGGGACAAAGACCTATTAATTGGATATAATTGCGCGCTATTTTTCGGCGTCCCACTACAGAAAAAGTACCTATGAGCGAAAACATCCAGAAGCAACAGTCCGGCATTAAAGATTTAGTCGCCAAAGGTAGAGAACAGGGATATCTCACCTATGCAGAGGTCAACGACCATCTGCCAGAGGATATTGCCGACCCGGAACAGGTCGAAGACATTATCCAAATGATCAACGACATGGGCATCACCGTTTTTGAAACGGCCCCTGATGCTGAAACTCTGCTAATGATGTCTGGCGACAATACGCCAGATGAGGTAGCTGCTGCCGAAGCCGCTGCTGCCCTGGCGTCTGTTGAGTCTGAACAGCACAGAACTACTGACCCGGTGCGTATGTACATGCGTGAAATGGGTTCTGTTGAGCTGCTGACCCGCGAGGGCGAGATCGAAATTGCCAAGCGCATCGAAGAAGGCACCAGAGAACTGATGTCTGCTGTCTCGGACTGGCCAACCACAGTGGCCACGGTAATTGCCGAATGGGATAAAGTGGTCGCCGGCGAGCGCAAGCTGACCGACATTATCAGCGGTTACCTCAACCCCATGGAGCATGTGCCCTCGGCTCTGGCCCAGCAGCAGGCTGCCGAAGCCGCTGAAGCCGAGAAGATTGCCAACGGCGAAACCCCTGAAGAGGACGAGGAAGAAGAGGAAGAACATGAAGGTGGCCTGGACCCTGAAGAGGCTCAGGAACGCTTTGAGGCTATTCGCGCTCAGCTAAAGAAAACCGATGCCTCTATTTCTCGCTATGGCCGCACTGGAAACGCTTCGGTTAAGAATCTCGAGGATCTGGCTGACCTGTTTAAATACCTCAAACTGACGCCCCGTCAATTTGATCCATTGATTGCACTGGTGCGCAAGGCAGTAGAGAGAATTCGCTCTGAAGAGCGCAACATTATGAAGCTGTGCATTCGCTACTCCAAGATGCCGCGCAAAGACTTTATCAAAGCCTTCCCTGGCAATGAAACCAACCTTAAGTGGACTGGCAAGCTAATCAAGGCCAACGATCCCTGGTCTGCCAGCATTGAGAAGCATGAAGTTGATATTGTCAGAGCTCAGCGCAAGCTGGCTCAGGTTGAAGCGGAGAGCGGCCTGACTATCCTGGCCATCAAGGATGTTAACCGTCGCCTCACCATAGGTGAAGCCATGGCCCGCAGAGCCAAGAAAGAAATGGTTGAAGCTAACCTGCGTCTGGTTATCTCCATCGCCAAAAAGTATACCAATCGTGGTTTGCAGTTCCTGGACCTGATTCAGGAAGGCAATATCGGCCTGATGAAAGCGGTAGACAAATTCGAATATCGTCGCGGCTACAAGTTCTCGACCTACGCCACCTGGTGGATTCGACAGGCGATTACCAGATCCATTGCCGATCAGGCGCGTACCATTCGTATACCAGTGCATATGATTGAAACCATCAATAAACTCAATCGTATCTCGCGCCAGATGCTTCAGGAGATGGGTCGTGAGCCCAGCCCGGAAGAGCTGGCAGAGCGCATGGAGATGCCCGAAGACAAGATTCGCAAGGTCCTGAAAATTGCCAAAGAGCCCATCTCTATGGAGACGCCCATTGGTGAAGATGAAGATGCCAGCATTGGCGATCTGATTGAAGATACCACCATTGCACTGCCCGTAGACGAAGCGACCAAGCACAACCTGACAGAGTCAACCCGCGGCGTTCTGGGCAGCTTGACGGCACGCGAAGCCAAGGTGCTGCGCATGCGTTTTGGTATTGACATGAACACGGATCATACGCTGGAAGAAGTAGGCAAGCAGTTTGATGTAACCAGAGAGCGGATTCGTCAGATCGAAGCCAAGGCACTGCGCAAACTGCGCCACCCGACTCGATCAGACCATCTGCGCAGCTTTATTGACGAGTAAAACATCCCGGCAAGTTCAAAAAAGGGCCCATAGCTCAGTTGGTTAGAGCAGTCGACTCATAATCGATTGGTCGTAGGTTCAAGTCCTACTGGGCCCACCATTTTTACACTGTAAATCAATGCTCTGAGTACTCTCGTCTGTTCCCGTGATTACAGACCTACCCAGCCATCCCATTCGCTGGCTACTTTTTTGACATCGCCCATATCAGCGAAGTACATTTACCCTTTGATAAGTCGCCGGATTACGATAATCTGTGGTTTTAATCAGCCAATAGATTTAATAACAGTGCAAACAGCCATAAAAATTATAATTTTTGCGGTTCTAGCCGCCCTAGCAGCTTCGGTACCAGCGGTATACAAATTCGCCTCTGACCTTTTTTGGTCGGCGCCCACCAGCTTTGATGGCGTCTCGCTGGGCATGAGTAAATCGGATGTTATCTTTCACAAAGGTGCTGGTACCTGCTCAGAGCACCTATGTGAGATCGACAAGGTTAAAGCTATTCTGGATGCCGAGGAAAAAGTATCGCATTTTCTGGTCACTCCAGAGCATATTGACCCTGCTTTTGCATCGGTTGAGGGTATGCAGGGCAAGCTTGGTGAGGAAACTATCCTCAGTGTTCATCAGGATTTAAGCAAACGACGCTACAGCTACGCTGGGTTGGGAATCTCGTTTTTGTTTGACACCAATCAACTGGTATCGGCCACCATCGGACCGGTCAGTTGGGGAGAGCTAACCCCTGTAGGTGAATACTATATCGCTGGCGAAACGCTCTGCCCCGGCACAGACTGCCCCTGGGATACGGACTTATTGACCTTAAAATCTGAATTCAGCGAGAAAAGCTACGCTGACCTGCTGCCAGATTCATAATCTAATGGGGCGTTGGCAGGGGCTTGTCTACAGGCTGGGTCAACGCACTGGGCTCAACGGGTAAACCGAGAATTGCGCTATAGCCTTCAGTCTCCTCGCAGTGGGCGATACCTGCTCTACCAATTATCTTGGAGCCGGGACCGCAAACTATGGTCTCACCGGACTGATGCTCAGTGACTTTTAACTCACCGCTGGTGATATAGATAAGCGAGTCAAAGTCATGCCAGTGAAAGTCGTTCTTGAGAGCTGGAAAATCTGATTTATAAGCCTGGCAGCCCGCCTCTTCAATTTGCGCATAGGCTTCTGCTTCGTCTTTGTAGCTGGTTACTGTTTGCACCTGAGACCCCTCATTATTATTTTAAAAAATACTAGCACTCGCCAATGTAGGGGTCAAACGAAAACACAGGCCATTCAGATCAATAATCTTATTCAACAGTGATGGTGATTTTTTCTGACATCACTGGTCTGGCATGGGGCACATGCAGATGATTACCCAGCAATAACTGCAAACTATAAACACCCGGCTCGAGCTCAAGGCGAGTTTCCGTCTGGCCTTTACCAAAATGGATAATCTGGGCATTGGCTGGCAAGGGCATATCCATAACAGGCAGATCTTGAAGATTTATCAGCAGATGATGGTGGCCACTGTTGGGAATTTCGGTGCCCGCAGGTGAAATATTTACATCGGAACTGGCAAAGCTCAGGGACACCGGAGAACTGACCCGCTGACCATCCTTTGGCGATTCAATCCACACCTTAGCATTGGCAGATACTGGGGACACAATGCCTGATTCTAGCCCCGCCGCAAACAGTGTGCTGGGCATTAGGATCATAAGCTGACATATAATTAGCAAATAAGATTTCATGACAACGGCCTCCTTTAAAAGTAGTTATGCAGCAGGGTGACTAAATAGCCAGTCCACAATCAGCAAAGGTTTGTCTGTCATTATTGTTAAACGACAGACTGTACTTGGTCTTAATCGCATAATATTTAGCTATATAGTCACAGACCGCAATAATTTTAAAACCATCCCCCCTCTGTTCGCCAGCTTTCAGAATAAACTCTGCCGGCGGCAGGTCAGCCTTTAAACTATTAATATCGGCGCAGGCGGGGACATGATTTTTCCTATCATTGGCAAACAGCGCCTTTTTGAAGCCACTCCAGTCTATGGCGCCGCTTTCGTGGGCATCACGAAAAGAAACTATATGGTCTACTTCCAGAGAACTGCAGTTAGCGCCTGTATAGAAACCCACAGCACTATAGGCCTTATAGTTGTGATACTTAAAATCATCTGCATTAAACGGACGAGCTGAGGAAGACCCATAAATTGATAGCAATAGAAGCACGAAAACGGTTTTGTAAAATATCTCCATAGCCAGTTACCTCACATGGGAAGATCAAAACGCATTTGCTATGTGCGCGATACAACAATATCTAGTTGCAGGGGCCACTATCTCAGACGGAGTTTGTGTTTGCAAGCAGGCTACAGCCTCTGAATAGAGAGACAATTTCGACGCGGATTATATGCTTAAACTATGGACTGCAAAGCTGATATTACAGTCTCTTCTGTCCCTCTATAATATTTTGGCTCAGGGCTGTTTATTGGCTCAGGGCTGTTTTTTGCTCAGGGCTGTTTCCGCCCTACCCGTCAGATTGGCGGCGAAGTTCATTATATGGAAGATACCGCTCTGCTCCTGGGTGCCTGACACCAGATGGGCGCCAGGGCCTTTGGCGTAAACAGCCACGTCCTCTCCGGAATGGCTTTCACTGCGTTTGGCAATCATTGCCTCCTGATGAAAACCGCTGCTCTGCGTATCCACCGCCGTGAGATCAGCACGGCCCATAAAGGGCTTGGTGTAATAGACTCGATCGGCATTGGTCTCAGTGCCAAAATCATGAAAACCAGGGCCATTAGCATAACTCAGCGTGGTGTAGGGCAATCCATCCAGACCCCTGGCCAGTTCGCTGGTGCCCACATCCACCACCTTTCCCAGTATGGGATTACCCCGCTTTGGATATCCGGCGATGGTAAATACATGACCATGATCTGCAGTCACAATAATCAGGGTTTCATCCGGGTTGCTACTATCTACTGCGGCTTGAATCGCGCGGGAAAATTCTATGGTATCGGTGAGGGCATTGTAGGCGCTATTGGCATGATGACCATGATCAATTCGGCCGGACTCGACCAGCAAAAAATAGCCTTTGGGATTGTTATCCAGAATATCCAGGGTAACTCTGGTCATCTCGGTCAATGAGGGTTCGCCAGCAATATCATTGCCCCGATCTGCCTCATAGAGCATATGAGACTCATTAAACAGTCCCAAAACCGGGCCCTCAGAATTAACGTCCAGAGCATCGAAGCCCACTTGCCTGTCTATGTAGATACCGTCGGGATAGATTGCCTGCCATTCTTGAATCAAATTGCGGCCATCTGTACGATCTCCCTCTACTTCGCTACTTGCATCAGTGCTATTGGCCGCTGCATCCCGAGGCAGAAAATGCCGGCGACCACCGCCCATAACCACATCTATACCATTGATATCTGCACCCTCAAACTGGGCCTCGAGATTGCTCTCAAAGTTAACCAACTGAGAGGCAATATCTTCACAACCCGCGACCACAGCTTCTGGGGGCATATTGGAAATATCTTCCCAGTCGCGACTTGGAGACTTGGCGTAGGCCGCCGCCGGGGTGGCGTGGGTTATGCGAGCGGTGGATATAACAGCTGTGGACAGGCCAGCAATTTCAGCCAGCTCCAGAGCCGTAACTAATTGATTGCCAGCCATTGAGCTGCAGTCATCAAGAATCACATCCTCGTCGACGCCAATTACTCCCACATCGGTTTTAACGCCGCTTATTATTGCCGTCATGGATCCCGCTGAGTCTGGCGTCTGGGCATCGACATTGTAGGTTTTCATTAATCCAGTAAAGGGAAAATGGCCGAAGCTAAGACTGTTCTCCTCTCCAAGCATGCCCTTCTGCTGACCATCCAAGATACGAGCTGCGGTGGTAGTGGCAATACTCATTCCATCACCCACAAACAGAATAATATTTTTTGCCGCGCCCCGGCTGCGGCTTATATTAATTGCCGCCTCATGAATATCCTCGACCTTGGCCGCAGACTGCAGATACCAATCATTCTCTCTCTGGCTTATCAGATTGCTGGCGGGGTTTTCAGTAGCGGCAGCGGGCACATCTGTGTCGCATGCCTGCAGGCAGATAAGGGCAATAATCAGGGGCAAAACAGGTGCTGTTTTCATGGACATTTCACGGTAGGCTTTTTAGGTTCTAGAGATTTGTTTAGATGCTCTACAATAGCCTGAGAACCGCCGTTTCACAAGCTATAGGTAAGGCTGATTAGGCTGCCTGCTAAAGATCAAGTAACTCATGAATATCCAAATCATGGGCCTTGGCCAGTTTGAATAGTTGCCACAGCGAGACTATGGCGGTGGGGTCTTTCTCCATACGCTGATACTGGCGAACCGACAGCTCATAATCGGCCATATCCTCCTGCACCATATCGCGGCTTTTACGCAATAACAGAATTCTATCCCGCAACTTCTTTTGAAGCTGGATAAATTCATCGTAATAAATTGAGTCTGGATTTGGGCGCTGCATAGCGTTTTATCAAAATTCTCTCTTGACCTTTCACGCCAAGGGTGGCATATTCCCGCCTCGCCTAACACGCCAAGCATGGCGTTGTAGCGAAAGGAGTAAACCCACCAAGGAGCACAGCGGTGAAATATAAGGCGATCATCAGTTTATTTATTATCTATCTACTGTCTGGATGTACTCTTAATCCCAAGCAGCCCAGCTATACAGTCGACCACTTCAATCTGGTGCGTAGCGCAGTCTATACCCAGCGAGAACTTATCAATACCCAGCTTGCGCAGCCCGCAGATCAAACCTCTGAATCGCGCAGCCCAAGGCAATCACTCTTGTTGCTAAGCTATTGCGACCTGATCGATAGACGCACCATTTACGCCTCTGAGCTACCTCGTGACTGCGGCAATAGAGACAGGGCAACCCGCCACTGTATAAGCGAATTTCACCGCTGCTTTAAAAGCTGTGAGCTGCGCGGCAGAGATTGTAGTCGCTGTGAGCAGCCAGCGATAAAATTCATGGATTCGCCGAGTAGTTAAACTGTACCACTGTTAACCTGCAGTGCTTTGGACCCTGATCGCATAGCCTTCGTCCGGCAATAGTGCGGCAGTATTGGGGTCATTTTTTTCTGCAGCTAGCCCTCAATGCGGCAGCCAAATTCCTGTCCTGCGTCTAATAGCCAATGGGCAATATAGTCAGCAAAACTGCGTCGCACAATCAGATCGAATGAACCATCTGATTTATTGCTGACTACCGCTGTGGCTTTGGCAAAGGTGGTTTGAGCACAGCGCCCAGCCTCTTTTTTGGCCTGGGGCCAGGAGTCAAAATCATAGACTGAAGATTTCTTCAGCAGAGTCCTCAGCGCGCTGTCTGCACCACGCAGATTAATCAGCGTCTGGCCACCACTGACATCGACAATAGAAATATGCCCAGACAGTGTTTTTCTGAGCGCAGCCTCAAGTTCAACGGCCCCTGTTTGACTCACCAGCATCCACTCATCCGGGCCCAGCCAATAGATCGCCTGCTGCTGATTACAATGATAGGTGCCGGGCTCAGTCGGCAGCGCGACACCCAATAGCTGACTAATGCCTGCAACAAAACTCTGATCCTGGGCGCTGCCTCGCACATTAAGATGGGTACAGAGGGGCGCTTCTTTAACTACCAGCCCAAAGTCTACATCACCATTAAATATGTCTGTGCTCTGACTATCCGTCTGGTGACTGGACAGACTGTGAAAGTACTGCAATGGCCTGTCTACTGTGATATTTACCGGATTACTGGACATTTTGGCGCTCCCCTTTGGAATCATAGAACACAGAGCTAACAATCTCTGCAGCGATGGTGCGGCCATCGGCCAGGGGGCAGTGAACAATCTGACCCAGACGACTATGCCCTCCTTTAACTACCGCCAGAGCGATGGAATGGCCCATATTGGCACTGTAATAGCTGGAGGTGACATGACCTTGCATAGACATGGGAATGACTTGCTGAGGGTCAAATACCACCTGTGCGCCCTCCGGCAGCACCTGGGTACCATCGACAGTTTTAAGACCTACCAGCTGCTTGCGGTTTTCTCGTACAGAGTCACTGCGCTGCAATGAGCGCTTGCCAATAAAGCTAAAGCTTTTATTTTTGCCCACCACCCAGTCCATATTCATATCGGCCGGCGTCATAGAGCCATCGGTATCCTGACCCACAATAATAAAGCCCTTCTCGGCCCGCAGCACATGCATGGTCTCAGTGCCGTAGGGCGTTATACCAAACTCCTCCCCTGCTGCAATTAAAGCCTCCCAGATATGGCGGCCATAATGGGCGGGCACATTTATTTCGTAGGTTAGTTCACCGGTAAAGCTAATGCGGAAAACTCGTGCATCAACACCGGCCACTGTGCCATCGCGCCAGTCCATAAACTCAAATGCATTATTGGCCAAATCAATATCATCACAGACCTTAGCCAGCACTTTGCGTGCATTGGGACCGCTAATGGTGGCGGTTGCCCAATGGTCAGTTACCGAGGTGAAATATACCTGCAGATGCGGCCATTCGGTTTGCTGCCACAGCTCTAGCCAGGCCAGTACGCCAGCCGCACCGCCAGTGGTGGTAAACATTAGATAGTGGTTGTCAGCGATACAGGCGCAGACGCCATCATCGAAGATCATGCCATCTTCTTTAAGCATAACTCCGTAGCGGCATTTACCCGGTGCTAATTTAAGATAGGAGTTGGTATACATGCGGGTAATAAATTCCGCTGCATCTGGACCCTGAATATCAATTTTGCCCAGCGTGCTGGCATCCAAAATACCCACAGAGTTGCGCACCGCCAGACATTCACGGTTTACTGCCTCCAGCATAGACTCGCCGGACTGGGGGAAATACCAGGGCCGCTTCCACTGGCCTACATCTTCAAACTCTGCGCCCTGATCCTGATGCCAGCGGTGCATGGCTGTATAGCGCTCTGGGTCAAATAAGTCTCCCACATCGCGACCGGCAATAGCACCAAAGGTAGTGGGCGTATAGGAGGGACGGAAAATAGTGGTGCCAGTCTCCTGGATACTCTGCCCCAGAGCATTGGCCAGAATCGCCATGCCATTGATATTGCCCAGCTTGCCCTGGTCTGTACCAAAGCCCATGGCTGTATAGCGCTTGATATGTTCTACCGATTCAAAACCCTCGCGCACCGCCAGCTCAATACCGCTGGCGCTGACATCCAGCTGCATATCCACAAATTGGCTGGGTGCACGACTAGTAGCTTTAGTGTGGGGTACTAAAAATAGTGCCTGCTGGGGCTGCTCCTGAACCTCTTCGGCCTCAGGCACAGGAAAATGCAATATGCCATCGCCATGGCCGGTTAAATGCGCCATTTCAGCACCTGCCGCTGCTCCTTCCGCCAAGCAGGCAGACAGCGCGTAGCTGCCGCCACAGGCGCCAACCGAGCGCTCCTGTTGCTTTGACTCTCCAGGCCTAAAGCCATGTATGTTCTGGTCCCAGGTGGGTTTTGCGCCCGTATGAGAGCTCAGGTGAATAGCTGGACTCCAGCCTCCGGAACAGGCAATGAGATCACAGCCCAACCTCTGCACAGCGCCAGTAATCTCTGAACCATCGGCACTAAGTGGCGCCACCAGAGCACGCTTAACCCGCTTGCCACCCTGGGCTTCAATCACGCCGTGACCGGCCATAATCTGAATGCCCAGCTGTCTGGCAGCGGCAACCAGCTGGCCCTCGGGCGCAGCTCTGGAATCAATAACAGCAACTACAGTACGACCGGTGCGGTGCCAGTCAATTGCCGTCTGATAGGCATTGTCATTAGTGGTAAATACCAGCAACCTATTGCCGGGGGCCACGCCGTAGCGATTGATATAGGTGGATACAGAGGATGCCTGCATCACGCCGGGAATATCATTGTGAGCAAATACCAGGGGTCGTTCAAAAGCACCTGTCGCCAGTATCACCTGCTTGGCGCGCACCCGATGTAAGCGCTGACGAGCACCAGCGGCCGCTCTTAGAACCAGATGATCCGTGCGGCGCTGCAAAATACCCAAAAAGTTATGGTCGTAATAACCAAATACCGTACTGCGGGGTAATGTTTGCACATTGGCAAAGGCATTTAATTCCGCCACTATTTCCTCAACCCAGCCAGTGGCGCTGCGGCCATCAATTCGCTGAGTTGAAGCTAACAGGCTGCCGCCAAATTCGCTCTGCTCATCGGCAATAATAACTCTGGCACCAGCCCGGGCAGCCTCTCTTGCCGCCATCAGGCCAGCTGGGCCTGCACCTACCACCAGCAGGTCGCAGTGCTGATTTAATTTGTCATAGCTGTCGGGATCATCCTGTACCGGGCTGCTACCCAGACCAGCCGCCTTGCGAATAAAGTGTTCGTAGGTCATCCATAGTTTGGCCGGATACATAAAGGTTTTGTAGTAAAACCCCGGAGGCATAAGGCGACCAAACCAGCCAGTAATGCTCATTAGATCAAAGTTAACACTGGGCCAGCCATTGACTGAGGCCGCTTCAAGCCCCTCGTAGAGCTCGACCTGAGTGGCTTTTAAATTGGGCACTGTGCCGGCGCCAGAGCCAATTTGCATAATGGCGTTGGGCTCTTCAGCACCGTGACCAACAATGCCGCGGGGGCGGGAGTACTTGAAGCTGCGACCCACCACATTGACGCCATTGGCGAGCAGGGCCGAGGCCAGGGTATCGCCGGCAACACCCTGCAGCTGTTTACCATTAAAAGTAAACTTAACCGCCACAGAGCTATCGATCCGGGCGCCGCTAGGCAGTCGATTGATTTGACTCATTGTCCCGCCTCCGCTGCGCTAATCTGGGGTTTTTCGCCCACCATATAGGTCTCCAGAATTTCATAGCTGACTGTATTGCGCGTGGCGTAAAAATAGCGTCGGCAGCCGGTCTGGTGATACCACATCTCATGGTGAATACCCCTGGGGTTCTTGCGGAAAAATAGATAGTCTCCCCACTCTTGGTCGCTTAGAGCCTCTGGCTCGAGAGGACGCACAATATGGGCCTCACCACCGTAGCTAAACTCTTCTTCTTCGCGATCTTCCCTGCAGTAGGGACAGTGAATTAATAACATAGTCAAAAACTCTCTTTAATTGGCGGCCGGTTAATGGGCCACACCGGCGGCGCCGTGCTCATCAATCAGCGCGCCAGAATTAAATCGGTCAACAGTAAAGGCTGCCGCCAACGGATGGGGATGATCATTGGCTACCGTATCTGCAAATACATAGCCAGAGCCAGGCGTGGCTTTAAAGCCCCCAGTACCCCAGCCGCAGTTAAAATACAGCCCGTCCACAGAGGTTTTACTGATAATTGGGCAGGCGTCTGGACAGGTGTCTACAACACCGCCCCACTGTCGATTCATACGCACTCGGCTAAAGGCCGGAAACAGCTCACAAATAGCCTGCAATGTATGTTCAATAACATGGAATGAACCGCGCTGGCCATAGCCGTTATAGCCGTCGACGCCGGCACCAATCACCAGATCACCCTTATCTGACTGGCTGATATAGCCATGCACGGCATTGGACATCACCACTGTATCCAGACAGGGTTTAACCGGCTCAGACACCAGTGCCTGCAGCGGTCGTGATTCGACTGGCAGTCTTAAACCAGCCATGGCGGCCACCACACCAGAATTACCTGCGGTAACACAGGCCACCTTGCGCGCGCCAATAAAACCCTGGGTGGTTTCAACACCAACCACTGCGCCATTTTTGCGGCGGATACCTGTGACTTCAGTTTCCTGAATCAGATCCACCCCCAAAGCATCAGCGCCGCGAGCATAGCCCCAGGCTACAGCATCATGGCGAGCCGTGCCGCCGCGAGGCTGCCAGGAGGCACCCAGAATCGGGTAGCGGCAGTCTCTGGATATGTTAATCAGTGGCGCAATTTGTTTAATGCGTTCTGGGGTCACCACTTCGCCATCAATACCATTTAACCGGTTGGCATTGACCCGTCGCTCAATATCCCGCATATCCTGAAGGTTATGGCCCAGGTTAAGCACACCGCGCTGGCTGAACATCACATTGTAGTTAAGCTCCTGACTCAATCCTTCCCACAGTTTTAGAGACAGTTCATAGAGTTGAGCGGCTTCATCCCACAGATAGTTTGAGCGAATAATGGTGGTATTTCGCGCCGTGTTACCACCGCCCAGATAGCCCTTTTCAATCACCGCTATATTGGTGATGCCATGAACACTGGCAAGATAATAGGCGGTAGCCAGGCCATGGCCGCCACCGCCGACAACAATTACGTCATAGTCGCTTTTAGGCTTGGGACTGCGCCACAGCTTCTGCCAATTTTCATGGTAGCTGAGAGCATTTTTAAACAGGCTAAAGCCGGAGTATTTCTTCATTATTAGAACCTTGAGAAATGCTGGATATTAAGCGTATTGGAGCAATTTACAGGGGCTATTCGATAGAAGAAAACTGACATATACAGGGATAAAAACGACGAAAATAGCCAAATTTGATGAAAAAAAGCCAAAATGACGCTTTAGTTCAAATGCATTCATGAATTGGTTGTATATAAACGCCGCCAAATTTACAATCAAAGGCAGCTTAATGCGCCCTATCCCCAGCGCCCAGGACAAGCCTAATATGAATAACAGCTGTGCTGAACTACCTGCACCTTCCCCCAGTTTATCGGTGGGCTTTGTGCTGATGCCGAGCTTTACCCTGCTGCCATTTTCGGCCTTTATCGACGCCCTGAGACTGGCCGCAGATGAGGGGGACCACAGCGAGCAGATCAACTGTCGCTGGACGGTTATGGCACCCAACAGAACTAAGATTACCTCCAGTTCCGGAGTCACAGTGCAGCCCTGGGAGACCTATCGCGACCCGGCGGAGTTTGACTATATTGTGGTGGTTGGCGGCCTGCTACCCGAGACCCTGAACGGCAGCCAGCATGTGATTGATTATCTGCAGCGCGCCGATCGGGCACACACACCTATTGTCGGCCTGTGTACAGGCTCGTTTGCCATGATTCGCGCCGGACTAATGGAAAACCGGCGCTGCTGTGTCAGCTGGTTTCACCACAAAGATTTAACTGATCGCTACACAGATGTCACCCCGGTAGCGGACCAGCTATTTGTCGATGATGGCGACCGTATTACCTGCGCTGGTGGCGCTGTGGCTGCAGATCTGGCCGCCTATATTATTGAGCGTCATCTGGGGCAGAGCTGGGCGCGCAAGAGTTTGCGTATTCTGGTGATGGATAGTCCCAGACCGGCCAGTGCTCCCCAGCCTCAACCCAGTTCTGAATATCAGGTAGAAAACAAATGGGTGATTAAAGCGCTGCTGATGATGGAACAAAATCTTAGTCGCCCGCTGGCCACAGATGAGATTGCCCAGCGCATTAGTATTTCCAAACGGCAGTTAGAGCGTTTATTTTTGGCTGATACTGGTGAGAGCCTGCAAAAGTTTTATCGCAAGATTCGTCTCAGATACGCACTCTGGTTGCTGCAGAATACCCAACGCTCGATCACTGATATTGCCCAGGAGTGCGGCTTTGCAGATACCGCCCATTTCTCCCGCGCCTTTCGCAGCGCCTTTGCCGCCAGGCCTACGGAATATCGCAACCACTAGCCCTCAGGTAAAGACCAAAGTTAAGCCAGTGCGCGACGCTCATTGCTGGGTGGCTTGCCATAGAGGTCACTGTAGCACTTGCTAAAATGAGGTGCGGTAGAAAAGCCACAGCTAATGGCTACATCAATCACTGGAATAGAAGTCTGCAACAATAGAAGCCTAGCGCGGGACAGGCGCAGTTCCAGATAGTAGCGGGATGGCGCACAGTGCAGATAGCGGTTAAATAGCCGCTCCAGTTGACGCCTGGAAATGCCTACATAGTCTGCCACTTCATCCAGGCTCAGGGGTTCTTCAATATTGGCTTCCATCAGCACTACAGCATCTACAAGACGCGGCTGACTGGCGCCGATTAGATATTGCAATGGAGCGCGCTGTGGGTCTTTCTCTGTACGCACTCGATCACAGGTAAACTGCTCAGAAATCTGCTGCACCAGCTGATGACCATGAATACTGGCCACCAGATTGAGCATCAGATCAATGGAGCTAATACCACCAGAACAGGTGTAGCGATCGCGATCAATCACAAACAGACTGGATGAGATATTTAGTTTGGGAAACTGCTCGCGCATGCTGGCTATATTTTCCCAGTGGATGGTGCTGCGGTAGCCATCCAACAAACCAGCTGCAGCCAGCACATAACTGCCAGTGCACATGCCACCCAATGGAATTTTTTTCTTGTCCATGGCGCGCAGTTCATCGAGCATTGATTTGCTGCAATAGTCTTTAACATTGTAGCCGCCGCACACCATCAGCACATTCATATCACCGATGGATTTAAGACTGCCATCCAGCCGCAGTTCAAGACCAGCACTGGAGACCACTGGCTCGCCATCCAGACTAAACACTGAATAGCGATAGAGTTCTCTGCCACTGAGGCGATTGGCCATACGCAACACGGAAACAGCATTAGAAAAGGTGCTGAGGGTATACTCGGGCATCATTAGAAAGCCAAAATGCATAGCCACATTGGCAACCGGGGACTCTGCTGTACCTAGTTCTGCGCTATCTACCATATGGACTATCCCCTCTGATTTCTTTGCTTTTATTAGCTTATCAACAGACCTAGGACGCGCTTAAAATTAGCGAGGCTGAATTCGCGATTATAGGCTCAGAATCTAGTTTAAAAGAAGGTTTATTTCATCAAAAACTAAAATTTATTTTCCGATAAATAAACTATCTGCGGCGACGTTTGCGAGTCGTTCCTGAACTCTCAGCATTCACCTTGGGTTCAGGCCTGACAACCACCGAAAACAGATTGGGAAAGGCATCTTTTTTATTGGGAAAGGCCATGGCATCGACAAAATAATCCTGAAATTTTGGCTCCATGGCAGTTTCAATTTTCTCGATATTTTTAACCAGATTTTCAATGGTCTCCCGGGACTGGGCATTTAAAAGTGCGATACGGGCACCGGTGCCAGCCGCATTGCCAGCGGATGAAACCTGCTCCAAAACTGCATCGGGAATCAGACCCAGCACCATGGCATGCTGCACATTGATATGACTGCCAAAGGCACCGGCGAGGCGGATGCGCTCAATAGTCGCTGTGCCAATATGATCCATCAATAATTTGACTCCGGCATAGAGTGCGGCCTTGGCCAACTGTATCTGGCGAATATCATTTTGTGTTACCACAATTGGCGCTTCGTCATTTTCAGGACTGTACAAAATATAGGACCAGGTGCGGTCGTTTTGAATCACGCGATCCGAGCGACTACTGAGGTCGCCATCAACAATGCCATCCACGGTCACTATGCCCGCCAGATACATCTCGGCCACTACTTCGATAATGCCCGAGCCACAGATGCCGGTAACTCCATGATCTGCAATGGCCTCGGCAAAACCCTCTTCATCGGACCACAGGTCTGAGCCAATTACTTTAAAGCGCGGCTGCAAGGTTTGTGGGTCAATGCGCACGCGCTCTATGGCACCGGTTGCGGCGCGCTGCCCGCAACTGATCTGGGCACCTT
The DNA here is from genome assembly GCA_002334915.1 of Porticoccaceae bacterium UBA2002. GTDB lineage: Bacteria > Pseudomonadota > Gammaproteobacteria > Pseudomonadales > Porticoccaceae > HTCC2207. The sequence goes on along the minus strand of DDCQ01000095.1, from coordinate 504 downwards.
CAAAGGCGGGACCAGTGGGGCTGGAACAGGCCAGCAGGCGATGTCGATTGCCAAGGACAATTTCGGCATTGGTACCCACATCTACCAGCAAGGTCATGCTGTCCTGATTCTGGGGTTCTTCGGCGAGAATAACGCCGGCAGTATCGGCGCCAACATGGCCGGCAATACAGGGCAGTACATAGAGTCGGCCTCCCCCATTAATAGTTAGACCCATCTCAGCAGCCGGTACTTCAACCGCCGCATCTGTGGTCAGCGCAAATGGGGCACCGCCCAATTCCACTGGACTAATGCCCAGCAGAATATGATGCATCACCGGATTGGCCACCAGAGTAATTTCGAGGATATCCTCGACAGTGCCATCTATTTGTTCGGCCACTTCAATAAACAGTTGGTTGAGGGCTTCGCGGATCACTGTGGTCATTTCGTCGGCACCCTCAGGGTGCATCATCACATAGGAGACGCGACTCATCAGGTCTTCGCCAAAACGAATCTGCGGATTCATCA
>DDCQ01000048.1 GCA_002334915.1 Porticoccaceae bacterium UBA2002 | reverse complement strand
GCACACCGGCAAACCAGACCTGCTGTAAACTCATATGCTCGCGGTCATGCCAGATTGTTGGCTCAAAGTCAGAGCGCAACTCATCGATCGCCAGAGCATGGCGGGCAATCAAAATATTGTCACCCATTTTGGTATCGTAAAATTCATCATCCCGGTCGAGCAGACCCAGAAACGAAAACGGAATACCCAGCGCCCCCACCGTATCCCAGACACCAACAAATTTTATGGTTCTATTAGGGTGCGAGTGGGTCGCCCGAAAGGCTTGAGATTTGGCACTGTTGGGAGCATGGCCTGGACCAGACTTTTTATAATGCTCAAAGGCAGACTGAATCAGCCGGGCATCGGGGCGCTTGAGAATACCGCAGTTATTAATCAGGCCACAGAGACTGCGCACCGTGTAGGACCCGCGACTAAAACCAAATAGATAGATTTCATCACCAGGCGCATAGTTCTGCACCAGATAGCGATAGTTATCCATAATATTTTTGCTGATACCGCGGCCAGTGGTGCCAGCCGCAGCGCCATCGTGATAGGAGCCCAGCCCCCAGTCATAAAATACCTGCTGGGCAATGCCATCACCAGCCACAGGTTTTACAGCGCGGGCCAGTTTTAGAACATTGGTGGGCTGGTCTTCGGGGTCTTTTTCGGGACGATTCCAGGTGCCATCGGCACAGATAACAATGCGTTTCATAGCAGCTTCCTTGTCTGAGACAAAATATGGGTCAGGGTTTTGTCGTTGAAACTGCGAGGCGGTTTATATCCTCTTCAACCTGACTTAAGACTAGACTAAAAAACTGATTATTGCGGATAGGCTATTTTTGCCGATTGAGCTCGGCAAAATATTTGTGTGCCGCCTGATTAACCTTGGGCGCCAGATACAGCGCACTGATCATGGTGGGAATAGCCATAGTGGCATAGGTGGCCAAAATCAGGCCATTGACAATATCCATGCTGACAACAGCCCCCGCCAGCAGCAGTATCAGATAGATAGGCGTGTACCAGTACTGGCGCTTGGCACCCAGCAAAAAGCCCATGCATTTCACTCCGTAAAACCACATGGTGACCATGGTGCTAAAACTGAGCATGCCCACCATTAGCAGCAGCAGATACATGCCAGTTACTGGAAATACCTGTTCTATAGCCCGGGCAGTGAGAGTCACCCCCTCAATACCATTTTCGGTCTGCCAGACTCCGGTGAGCAAAATAATTAATGCCGTGCAGGTACAGACCAGCAATGTGTCGATCACCGGCCCTACCATGGCCACAATACCCTCGCGAATAGGCTCGGCGGTTTTGGCCGCACCATGAGCCATGGACTCAGTGCCAATGCCTGCCTCATTGGAAAATGCACCGCGGCGCACGCCAATAAGAATAACCGCGCCTATGGATCCGCCAGCTGCGGCTTGGCCAGTAAAGGCATCGGTAACAATTAACAGCAGGGTGGCGGGAATCTCGGCGGCATAATTAAACATCACGGTCAGGGTCATAAACAGATACAGCAGTACCATGGATGGCACCAGGCGCACCGTCAGCTTACCTATGCGTTCAATACGACCAATAACCACCGCTGCTACCAGCAAGGCAACCACAGAGCTGGCCACCAGATCGAAAGTAAAATGCTGCTCGCTGGTTGCCCAACCGGCTGGTATAGCCACCACATCGCGCAGCAGTTGAATAAATTGATTGGCCTGGAAAATAGGCAGAGCACCGATCAGACAGGCGGCGGCAAACAGAGCCGCCAATGGATACCAGCGCTTGCCCATGCCCTCCATAATCACGTACATGGGTCCGCCGTGTAAGGTGCCATCGGAACCTTCAGAGCGATACATTACCGCCAGAGAGGCGGTATAAAATTTGGTGGCTACACCCACAATAGCCGTGACCCACATCCAGAATACGGCCCCTGGCCCACCAATGCTGATAGCAATGGCTACGCCGGCTATATTCCCTAGGCCAATGGTGCCGGAAAGAGCAGTGGACAGAGCCTGGGAATGGGGTATGCGACCTGGGTCATTGGGGTCGCTGAGCTTGCCACTCAGCAGCGCAATTGCATGACCAAAATAGCGATAGGGACGAAAGCGCGAATACAGCATAAAGAACAGTCCACCGCCGACCAGCAGCACAACCAGGGGCGTGCTCCACATCATATCTGCCCAGGCGTTAAAAAAGTCCTCGAGTTGCTTTAGGGTCATAGGATTATTCTTATTATTTTAAAAGTGGTTATTTAACTAAACCAGGGGCTAGGCAATGGGCTTTACATAGAGGACCAGACTGTGGCCCACCAGCTCATAGCCGTTCTTGCTAGCTATTTTTTCCTGTAGCTGTTCAATTTCCTCATCGTGAAATTCGATAACCACTCCGGTCTCGGTGCACACCATATGATCATGATGCTCGCCCCGATCCAGCTCATAGACGGCTGGGCCATTGTCAAAGTTATGGCGTTCAATAAGACCAGCGGCTTCAAATTGGGTGAGTACGCGGTAGACTGTGGCAATGCCAACATCCTCATCGGCATCGCGCAATGATTGGTAGATATCTTCAGCGGTCATATGGCGGTCTGGACAGCTCTCAAGAATCTGTAAAATCTTGACTCTGGGCAATGTGACCTTGAGACCGGCCTTTTTGAGTTCCTGATCTTCAGTAGTCATGCTTTACCTCTTCTCTATATTGTCATCATTGGGTATTATCCCCGTTCGCGCAACCAACTGGAAGCCCACTAATGCGATTAGCCTTTATCTGTTTGATTTTATTCTCTCTACTCTCCACCGGATGTAGCTGGTTGAAGTTTCCCGGTGTTCATAAAGTAGATATCCAGCAGGGCAATATAGTCAACCAGGAGATGATAGATAAGCTGCGTCCTGGCATGACTCAGTCTCAGGTTCAATTTGTACTGGGCACACCGCTGGTGGTGGATACCTTCAATAATAAGCGTTGGGATTATTTCTATAGCCGCCTGTCGTCCTATGGCGTAAAGACCGAAGAGCGCATGACCATCTATTTTGACGATGAGGGCAAACTTGAGCGCATGACAGGCGACTACCTGCCCAGCTCGGCGATTGCCGAAGAGCCCTAGCCCGACTTCTCAGCGGCTTTGGCCGCTGCCTCTGCAGCCCGGCGACGACGAACCTCTTTAGGATCTGCAATCAGCGGGCGATAAATTTCCACCCTATCCATTGGCTGGAGCTGATACGCAGCTGGCTCCTCAAGGCCTTTTGTGCCTAAAACCTGCGAAAAAACGCCCATTTTGTCGCTATTTGCGTCGATCTCCGGGAAAATATCCAATATGCCCGACTGCTTTACCGCATCCATCGCCGTGGTGCCCTGAGGCACCGAGAGCTGTTTTAAAACCTGTTTGTCCGGTCTGGCGAATGCCCCCTCAACAGTGATCATAGTCTCAGCGCTCATGCGCCATCTCCCTTTAACAGTAGGTCGGCGCGCTGACACAGCG
>DDCQ01000069.1:13188-16340 GCA_002334915.1 Porticoccaceae bacterium UBA2002 | reverse complement strand
CTGCACGCTCAGGAGATGAACTTTAATGATATTCGCACTACGCTGCAGGCGCTGATTGCTATCTATGACAACTGCAACAGCTTGCATACCAATGCCTATGATGAAGCCATTACCACGCCCACTGAGGAGTCGGTGCGCCGGGCGCTGGCTATCCAGCTGATTATCAACCAGGAATGGGGTCTGGCAAAGAATGAAAACCCAAGTCAGGGTGCATTTATTATCGATGAGCTTACCGACCTGGTAGAAGAGGCGGTGCTGCAGGAATTTGAGAAAATTTCTGATCGTGGCGGTGTGCTGGGTGCCATGGAGACAGGTTACCAGCGTGGCAAGATTCAAGAGGAGTCTATGTTCTATGAGCATAAAAAGCACGACGGCTCTCTGCCCATAGTGGGGGTCAATACCTTCCTCAGTGAAGCTGAAGAGGCTGATGTGGACATTGAACTGGCCCGCTCTACCGATGATGAAAAAAAGAGCCAGATCAGGCGGCTAAGAGAATTCCATGGGCAGCATAAGGATGCCTCTGAAGCCATGCTCAAGAAACTTCAGGATGCGGTGCGTCAGGGCGATAATGGCTTTGAAGTGCTTATGGAAGCAGTGCGCTGCTGTTCTCTGGGACAGATAACCAATGCACTGTTTGACGTGGGTGGTCAGTACCGCCGTAATATGTAAGCATTATCTGTCACTGCCGAATGCACAGGAATTAACAGTATGGCCAAAGCTCTTCGTCTCACTCAGGTTGAGCGTAAAGAAATCTCCGACGCCAAAATGCTAGAAGCTGCCATTGACTTAATTGTCGAGCGCGGCGCCGAGCAGGCGACATTAAAGGAGGTGGGCGAGAAAGCGGGCTACTCACGCGGCCTGGCTGGCTATAGATTTGGCAATAAAACTGGCCTTTTTGATTTTGTACTGCGCTCTGTGGGCGATGAATGGCTGGCAGAATTAACCGGCGTAACCAGAGGCAAAAATGGCTTTGACGCCATGGCAGCCGCTCTGGACGCTCATATCGCCTTTTGCGAAGAGGCGCCCAAGCATGTAGAGGCTTTTTATCGACTGTGGTTTGAGTCGCTGGCTCCTGAGTCTCCCTTGCAGCCTGTTATTTTGGGTATTCATGAACGCCGTCGCGCCGATGTGATTGGCTGGGTTGAAGACTGTATTGCACAGGGGCACAGCTCAGTAGCGGTGTCACCTGAGCTTATTGCTGACCAGTACTGTGCATCTGTGATTGGCATTGTTTATCACTGGATCAGCGATCCGGAAAATCTGGATGAGATGCGTGCCCGCCACAATGGCCTGAAAAAAGTGATGCAGGTAATGCTCGGCCAGCACTAATTGGCGAGTCTTTTCCCAAAGGCGGCAAAACACCTCTATCTTGCGACTAAACAGCCCGCAGCAAGCAATTATTAGTTGCATGGTCAGCGGGGCCTAATTACTCTTGCACATTATCATAACCAAAAACTACTAGATTAATTAGGGGGTTCGCATGGCCGGTTCAGCATCGGGTAATTCAACAGCAACATCGGTGGGTGACCAGGAGTCAGGGACACAGACATTTGCCTTTATCGCAATGACCTGTCTGTTTTTCTTCTGGGGCTTTATCACTGTTCTCAATGATATTTTAATCCCCTTCCTAAAAGAGTCATTTGACCTTAACTACACCCAGGCCATGCTGGTGCAGTTTTGCTTCTTTGGTGCTTACTTTATTGTCTCTCCGTTTGCCGGCAAGCTAATCGACAAGGTGGGTTATCAGCAGGGGATCGTTCTCGGACTGTTAACGACCGCCACTGGTTGTGTCCTGTTTTATCCCTCTGCGAGCCTAAATGTATACGCTTTATTCCTGTTTTCGTTCTTTGTGTTGGCCAGTGGTATTACTATTTTGCAGGTTGCGGCTAATCCCTATGTAACGGCTCTGGGGCCTGAGAGTACAGCGGCCAGCCGCCTTAATCTGGCTCAGGCAGCCAACTCGCTGGGCACCACTGTGGGCCCAATTATAGGTGCTGCCCTGATACTGGGTGTGGTGGCGGCAGATGCCTCTGCGGTTCAGGGGCCTTATTTGATGATTGCCGGCCTGCTGGTAGCTGCGGCGCTGATTTTCCGCCGTATTAAGCTTCCGGTTCTGGCCCATGTTGAAGCCACAGAAGAGGCGTCGGCTGAGAGTGTTTGGAATCACCGTTCACTGGTTCTGGGTGCGCTGGCCATTTTTCTCTATGTGGGTGGCGAAGTTTCTATTGGTAGTTTCCTGGTTAATTATTTCTCTGAGAGCTCGATTGCCGGAATGAGTGCCGTCGATGCAGGTGAGATGGTTGCCTACTACTGGGGCGCGGCTATGGTAGGTCGCCTGGTAGGCGCCTGGTTGATGAACTATATAGCTGCCACCAAATATCTGGCCATCAATTCTGTGATTGCTGTGGCGATGATTGTGGTCAGCATGAATAGCACTGGCGATGTTGCCATGTGGTCTATTCTGGCGGTTGGTTTCTTTAACTCTATTATGTTCCCCACTATCTTTACCCTGGCTATTAAGGGTCTGGGTTCATTGACCAGTAAAGGTTCTGGTTTGGTGTGTCAGGCTATTGTGGGTGGTGCGCTGGTGCCGCTGATTCAGGGTGTGGCTGCCGATATGATCGGTATTCAGCTGAGCTTTATTGTGCCAATGCTTTGCTATATCTATATTGGTTGGTATGCGCTGAAAGGTGCGGACCAAAACTAAGTCCACCACTCTGCAATTATAGACAGGTCCGGTAATCGCTCCGGGCCTGTCTGTTTTGCCCCATTGTTTTATTCTCTGCCCAAATTCTAATCTGTTCACATAAACCTATGTCGCTATCAGTGTTGATGAAACGCTGCGAACGCTGTACTGTCTATTAGCTACAGGTTTCCAGCTTGTCAGCACCGTTTAACAACAACGCTTTCTAACATCCACTGGTTGCCAACATAAAGATGTCACAGACATCGCAATAATAAAAAGGGGGAGTTGGGCAGTGGAGCCTAATCAGTCAGTATCTATTCAAACCGAAGACCAGGGCTTTTATCAGGGCTTTAATATTATTGTGGCGGCCTTTCCCAAGGTGCTTATTATTGCGCTGATTATCTGGGTTGGGCTATCGCCAGAGCGCGCTGGCGAGCAGTTGTTGGATCTGCAGCTATGGTCAACC
>DDCQ01000069.1:4037-13119 GCA_002334915.1 Porticoccaceae bacterium UBA2002 | reverse complement strand
GTTGGCATGCTGACCTATTCCACAGCCGAACCTATTTTTCATTTTGCCAGTAATCCCGACACTATTCAGGGCCTTAGCACTGGTATGGATGCCGATAATGTGCGCAATGCCTATAAATGGGCGCTGCTGCATTACGGGTTAACGCCCTGGGCCTGCTACGGTGTGGTGGGTATCTCTCTGGGCTATCTCTGTTACAGCCGAGGTTTGCCGCTGACCATTCGCACTGGCTTGCAGCCACTATTTGGCAGCTCCATGTCTGGCGCTCTGGGTCATCTGGTGGATATTGCTGCCATTCTGGCGACCTTGATTGGCCTGGGGGTGACCATTGGTTACGGTGTATCCCAGTTTGCTTCCGGTATGTTTAATATCAGTGGTATGCAGTGGATAGTGGATGGAGCGGGCAAGCCCACTTTGGCGGCCCAGATAACGGGCCTGGTGATTATTATCGGCGCCTCTTGCCTATCTGCGCTATCTGGTTTGCAGCGGGGTATTAAATGGTTATCCAATATCAATATGGGTCTGTCGATGTTTCTGGTGCTGTTTTTTATCCTGTTTGGCGCCACGGCCTTTGCGATTAAATCATTTGGCTACGCCATCTGGGACTATCTGCTTGCTCTGCCATCCATGTCTACCACAGTGTGGAATGATCCGGATACCGAGGTAGGGGCTGCACTGCAGAGCTGGCAGGGTGCCTGGAATATCTTCTACTGGGCCTGGTGGATTGCTTTTGCGCCCTTTGTGGGTCTGTTTTTAGCGCGGGTATCCCGTGGCCGCACAGTGCGTGAATATGTGCTGGGCGCTATGATTATTCCTTCACTGATCTGTCTGACCTGGTTTACCTTTGTGGGCGCTACCGCCATTGATCTTGAGCTCAGCGGTGTGGCACAGGGGGCTATTGTGGGTGCGGATATCTCTGCCCAGTTATTTAAAACCATTAATCTAATGCTGTCGCCAGAGCTGGCTGTAGCTCTGTCAGTAGTGGTAGTGACCCTATTGCTGACTTTCTTGGTGACCTCGGCAGATTCCGGTATTTTGATTATCAATACTCTGGCCTCTGGTGGTAGCCAGACTCAGAAGCAGGCGGCCCATGTGATTATCTGGGGAGTGATCTTTGCTCTGCTGGTGGGGGTACTGTTGGCCGCTGGGGGTATGGATGCTCTGCGCTCGGCGATGATTATTGGTGCGCTGCCATTTTCACTGGTGATGGGGCTGATGACTATCTCTATGATTAAGGCGTTGCTCTCCCATAGGGACTAGCTTTTCAGGCTCTTTTTGGACACACAAAAAACCGGATTGGGCTTAGCCACAATCCGGTTTTTTTAGCCTAAAGAGTTTTCGGCTCTTTATCTGTTGGCGATCCTTTAAGCGTTTTCGACAATACGCTTCATATCAGTCATATAACCGCGAAGCTCGTGGCCAATGATTTCTACATCATGGTCGCGAATAGCGTCGTTGACTTCAATCAGTCGAATATTATCCACGGCATTGGAGCTGTCAGTTAAACCGCCGCCCAGATCTTCCAGAGTCAGACTGTTGGCGTGATCCTGCAGCAGCGGCACTGCGGCATGGGTAAACAGATAGTTGCCGTATTCTGCTGTGTCAGAGATTACCACATTCATTTCGTAGAGCTTGTTGCGGGCAATACAGTTGGCGATCAACGGTGTCTCGTGCAGTGACTCGTAGTAGGCAGACTCTTCGATAATGCCGGAGGAAACCATAGTCTCAAAGGCCAACTCAACACCGGCTTTAATCATGGCCACCAAATAAATACCTTTGTCATAGAATTCTTGTTCAGTGATTTCGGTGTCGCAATCTGGTGCCTGCTCAAATGTGCTCTCGGCAGTCGCAGCGCGCCACTTCAGCAGATTGGCGTCATCATTGCCCCAGTCCACCATCATGGTACGAGAGAATTCTCCCTCAATAATGTCGTCCATATGCTTTTCAAACAGAGGACGCAGGGTCACTTTTAGTTCTTCGGACATATCAAAGGCTTTGATTTTGGCCGGGTTGCTTAGGCGATCCATCATATTGGTGATACCGCCGTGCTTGAGCCCTTCGGTTACCACTTCCCAGCCATACTGAATAAGCTTGCGCGCATAGCCTGCATCAACACCCAGATTGAGCAGCTGCTGATGACCCAGTACGGCGCCAGTCTGCAGCATGCCACAGAGAATAGTCTGCTCACCCATCAGGTCTGACTTAACTTCGGCAATAAATGAAGACTCCAGAACGCCAGCTCTGTCACCACCAGTGGCTGAGGCATAGGCTTTAGCGATGGCCAGGCCATTGCCATTGGGGTCATTCTCTGGATGCACGGCGATCAAGGTAGGAACACCAAAGCCGCGTTTGTACTCTTCGCGCACTTCTGTGCCCGGGCATTTGGGCGCAACCATAACCACAGTCAGGTCAGGTCGAATCTGCATGCCTTCTTCAACAATATTGAAGCCGTGAGAATAGGCCAGAGTAGCGCCCTGTTTCATCAGGGGCATAAAGGCTGTTACTGCCGCAGTGTGCTGCTTATCTGGGGTCAGGTTAAGCACCAGATCCGCGCTGGGAACCAGCTCTTCGGCAGTGGCAACATTAAAACCATTCTCTGAAGCCCATAGATAAGACTGGCGCTTCTCAGCGATAGCCTGCTCGCGCAACGCGTAGGAAATATTCAGGCCAGAGTCGCGCATATTCAAACCCTGGTTCAGGCCTTGGGCGCCACAGCCAATAATAACGATATTCCAGTCTTTGAGCAGATTGCACCCATCGGTGAATTCATTGCGATCCATAAAGCGGCATTTGCCGAGCTGAGTAAGCTTGTCACGCAAGCTGAGGGTATTAAAGTAATTAGCCATTGTTCGTCTCCGGCCACCTATAGGTGGATGCTGTTGGTTTTCGGCGCGCATTGTAACTGTTTTTGTGTATTGCTTTAAACGATATATATTCATTACTGTGTTGCATTTTTTGCAACACATGAGCTTGTGGCGTAAGCTGCAGTCATGGATACCAAGTCGTTAAAATTATTCCAGCATCTGGCCAACAGTCTGCACTTTGGTAAAACTGCTGCCGCCTATCATCTCAGCCCCTCAACCCTGAGTCGCTCCATTCAGCGCTTGGAAGAGGAGTTGGGCAGCCAGCTGCTGATCCGCGACAATCGCTCAGTGTTACTGACCAGAGAGGGCAAACAGTTTCTCGCCTATGCGGATCAGCAAATCTCCCAGTTAGAGTTTTTAAAGCAGTCGCTCAATGCCTCTCAGCAGGAGTTGTCGGGCTCGCTAAATATTTATTGCTCGGTTACTGCTTCATATTCCTACTTGCCGCCGTTGCTGGGAAACTTCCGTCGGGCTCATCCCAATATAGATATTAATCTCGACACTGGTGATGCTGCCGATGGCATAGACCAGATAAAAAACCAACGGGTAGATGTGGCGATTGCCGCCCGGCCCGATGACCTTGTTCCCAGTATCCATTTCCAGACTATAGCCGCTGTACCCCTTGCCATTATTGCTCCCAATATCGACTGCTCGGTGAAACGGGCCTGGCAGGCCGAGACCGTTGACTGGGCGAATCTGCCTATTATCCTGCCCGAGCACGGGGTGGCACGAAAACGATTTGAGCGGTGGTTTAGAGATAAACATCAGGGCCGCCCCAATGTCTATGCCCAGGTTTCTGGACAGGAGGCTCTGGTTAGCATGGTGGCTCTGGGTTGTGGTGTTGGTCTTTCTCCTATTGTGGTGGTGGATAACAGTCCGGTTAAAGAGCGTATTCAGATACTGCCGGATACTAGCATTGCGCCTTTTGATTTGGGACTCTGTTGTTTTAAGAAAAAATTGGATGACCCTATAGTGGCAGAGTTTATGGCGATGGCGACTCAGCCATAGATGCTTTCTATTTCGCTTTCTCAGTAGCGAAATTATTATTTAGTCCTATCGACCTAGTAATTCTTAGCAAAGTGGTTGCTCACTTTTATCCCTTTTAAATTACTTATCTATCGCCTTATGCCAGCCGAATATAGGTACTAGTTGCAGGCCGCTGGGTTTGCCGATCCGCAGGTTGAGATTAGTGGCGAAGTGACCGCCTGTCCCGGTCAGACTGGCACTGGGCATCTTCGGGAAATCAAAAATATTATTATGGTGGCTTCCGGCAAAGGTGGTGTGGGAAAGTCTACTACAGCGGTTAACCTTGCTTTGGCACTGCATGCTGAGGGCGCTAAAGTGGGTCTTTTAGATGCTGATATCTACGGCCCCAGCCAACGCACCATGCTGGGTGTTGCAGATGATGTAAAGCCTGAGCTGGTCGATGAAAAGTTTTTAAAGCCGGTTGTTCGCATGGGCATCAAGTCTATGTCTGTCGGTTATTTGTCTGAAGAAAAAGCTCCGATGATTTGGCGCGGGCCTATGGCTACACGCATGCTAAGTCAGCTTCTGGAGCAGACCATTTGGGGTGAGCTGGATTATCTTGTGGTCGACATGCCTCCGGGAACCGGGGATATTCAAATATCCCTGGCCCAGAAGCTCAGCGTGTCCGGCGCAGTGGTTGTTACTACCCCTCAGGAGGTTGCTCTTATCGACGCCAGAAAGGGCATTGAAATGTTTAATAAAGTAGGCATCCCTGTGTTGGGGATTGTTGAAAATATGGCGACGCATATATGCTCTAACTGTGGCTATGAAGAATCAATATTTGGTCAGCATGGAGCTCAGACGATGGCACAGGAATATAATACTGCAATGCTTGGTTCTCTGCCTTTGGATGCCCGGATAAGGGAGGATGTTGACCAGGGTATGCCGACGGTTGCGACCGACCCCCTGGGGGCTCTCTCAGCCGCTTATATCGCAGTGGGACAACAGGTAGCAGCACAGCTATGGTTGAACAATAAAGTTATGCATACGCCGCCATCAATTGTTATGGTAGAAGACTAGGTCTTTGATGATAGGCCCTTTAGTGGCTATGGTTTAGCTTCTAAGGAATGTCTTGATCATTGTATAAGAATAAGAGGGAGCCTAAATATGCCAGCCAGTTACCTCGACAGTGGCATTGATGCTCTGAGCTAAGAGTGACGCTGTTATCGACGATATTATTTTAAGCTGGCTCAACGCCAATAAACAAAATGCTTGGATGGTGGTTCCCATGTTGGCTTTTCTTGAGGCCTGTCCTGGCGTCGGGCTGTTAGTCTCCGGGGTTATCCTGCTAACAGTTTCTACCGTTTTGTACACTGAGCAGTTAGCCACGCTGTCACAGATAGTGCCCCTGGCTTTTATCGGAGCCTGTCTGTCAGACCATCTAGGCTTTTATCTGGGTCGATGGATAGGTCCCAGGTTTCACCACCATCCCTTTGCCGTCAAACGCGCTGAGCAGCTGCAAAAGGCTGAGGCGTTTATTTTAAAGTATGGGGCTGCCGCCATTATTTTAGGCCGCCTGCTGACTGCGGTAAGAAGTCTGGTGCCCATGCTGGTGGGTATCAGTGGTACCAGCCGATTAAAATTCAGCCTGATCGATACAGTTGCCTGCATAATCTGGGCTCTTGGCCTTGGTTTGCTGGTGATGGGTCTGGACAATCTGCTGCCCGGTTAGTATCCGTAGTTCAATATTGCCTGAATAGCTGGCACTATAGGATTAATAAAAATACGTTAAACAATAAAACCAAGCCCTCAAGGGCCCTATAAAAAAGCAGGGGGAGCACTATGAGCTCAGCGAGCAGCATTACCGCGACCAGCAAATCACCATTTGATAGCTGGCGATCCATTGTTATAAGCCTTTACATGACATTGGTTGGCTACGGCGTATTGGTGGGTATCCCTGTTATCAGTACCGCCTGGGTCACCTTACTGGGCTTTTCTGAGGTAGAGGTGGGCCGGGTAGCTGGAGCTGATCTGGGTGGCCTGTCGCTGGGCGCCATAGTCACTTCACTGTTTATTTCCAAGGTCAATCGTCGTTGGCTGGTGGTCTGGGGGCTGGGTCTGGCCGTTTTGGCCAACGGGCTCTGTATCACTGTAGTGGACTACAATCAGGTGCTGTGGCTGCGGCTGCTGGCCGGGTTTGGTAGCGGTATTTACACGGCGGTGGCGGTGACATCTCTGGGCGCCAGTTCCAAACCGGCCCGAGCTTACAATGCCATGTTATTTGCCTTCGCCTTTTCTCAGGCTCTGGAAATGCACTTTTTGCCCTTGCTGTCTATGGCAGGAATTTACTGGGTATTTATCTGTTGCTTCCTGATTACCCTGCCATTTATCCGCTGGATTCCGTCTCATGCCGCTGGGAGAGAAGTAACTATCGAATCTGAACTGGCTCCCGAGGCAAAAGCTATGGCCTCTGGGCAGCCGGCCATGCCCAACTATGTGCCCTGGCTGTGCCTGGCTGCTATGGTGATTACCTATATCAATATTGGTTCCTACTGGACCTATATCGAGCTGGCGGCCCTGAGCGATCAGGCTACCCCCTCATGGATTAATCAGGTGCTGGTCTGGTCATCATTTTGTAGCCTGGTAGGCTGCGCATTCGCTACGGTGCTCAGCAATCGCTTTGGTCTGCTGCGACCCCTGTTGGTGGCACTTTTGACCATGGCCCTGATTGTCGGCTTACTGGTCAATGGCATCACAGATAGCAAATTGCTGATCAGCGTATTTTCCTTTAACTTGCTGTGGATCTTTATCGATGTCTATCAGATGTCGACCATTGCCAATGTTGATCTGGCAGGCAGGTTTGCCGCCCTGATGCCTGCAGCCCAGGGTCTGGGTCAGATTATCGGTCCCAATCTGGCGGCCTCAATTCTGGGTTTAAAGCTGGGTTACAGCGCGGTCTTTATAATGTGTTCTGGAGCCGCTTTGCTGGCTATGCTGATTTATGCATTTCTGTTTTTACGCTTCAAAAACAGCATGCCCACTTTGGCCTATGCTACCTAGATGTGAGCAGATCAAGACGTTAATTGAGAGCGTGACTTAGAGATAGATGGTAGCTACGGGTGGACTTGAACCACCGACCCCAGCATTATGAATGCTGTGCTCTAACCAGCTGAGCTACGTAGCCACAATTTCTTGCAGAGCCCTGTGGGACAGGGGCGCGCATTTTCGCCAGACGGGGCGCTTTTGTCAAGAACTTCACTGCCTAGACTGCCTAGACTGTCTAGGCAGTCTAGATTGGGCAGTCTACCTGGAGAGCGCTATTTGCCGGATTCTTGGCAGGTGACAGATTTTCTTTATTACTGTGAGTGGTATCACATTAACTAAAATCTTTTAGTACTGCTATACATTACTGCTAGCCGGTTCATCAAACTTTTGCCGGGCATTTGCATAATGGGCCTATGCCTCTGGCCGAGGTTGATCTGGCGCTGTCTGGGCTGATATTCCGAGTACAGTGTGAGAGCATAGTGCGAAACTGGGTTACCCTGAAGTTATCCATTTTCTATACTAGATATCAGTGCTTATAACAGGCGGCAGCGCTGGAAAAACCTCGGTCAGAGGTTGTTTGTTTCTACTGGATCGCCTGAATACGGTACACCCGTCCACCAAAATCATCAGTCACATAGAAGCGGCCCTGGTTATCCTGAGTCACGGTAACAGGGCGACCCAAGATACCATCGTCGGCTAAAAAACCGGTCATAAAGTCTCGTTGCTCTATATTGCCCTCATTGTCCCAGTGCAGCGAGACTACCTTGTAGCCATCTAACTCAGAGCGATTCCAGGAACCGTGCAAAGCCACCAGCGCTGTGCGTTCAAACTGTTGGGGAAGACTCTCATGAGCCTCAATAAAGTGAATGCCCAATGGTGCATTGTGAGGGCGGAATTTATGTGCCGGTGGTATGGCTAATGACGCCAGGTCGGGGCGCTTATCACCGAATTCAGGGTCGGGCACATTGTCGCCATGGTAGTAGGGCCAGCCGTAGAAGCCGCCCTCGACTACTAGATTGAGATCGTCGGGTGGAAAGTCATCGCCGAGCAGGTCGCGAGAGTTGCTGGTGGCATAGAGCTCGCCAGACCAGGGGGTCCAGTCAAAGCCTACGGTGTTGCGCAGGCCGGTGGCAAAGATCTGTTGATTGCTGCCATCCAGATCCGCAACCAGCATGGCGGCGTATCTGGGATCTTCTGGCTCACAGACATTACAGGGTGAGCCAACCCCTATATGCAGTTTGCGCTCAGGAGAGATACCGATAATTTTGGCCTTGTGAATCAGATCATAGGGTAGGCCGGTGATCAGGGTTTCAATCTCGCCCGCTAGCTTGGCTGAGTCCTGATCAAACAGCACCCGGCTTACTGAGCCGCTCTCGCTAAAGTACAGCCAGTCACCATCAAACACCAAGCCCTGGGGGCCTTCTAGGCCGTCTATTAGTACGCTGTGGGTCTCAGCGGTGCCATTACCATCCTTATCCTGAAGCAGCAGTATCTGGCCTGCATCCGCAATGCTGACGATCATATCGTGATTTTTGGTCACCAGAATAAACCGCGCATACCCCAGGTTTTCTGCCACTATATCAACCTTAAAACCCTCGGGCAGGTCGAATATATTGTGGTCCACAGCTTCCTCGGATTTGTTGAGTCCAGCGACGGCGCTCACCATAGTCCAGAATCCGCTGATACCGCCGGGAACAGACGCTGAGATATAGGCTGTGCTGCCTATCAGCACAGTGATAACTGCGACGCTGAGTAATTTGAATATTGTCTTAAGCATGGGTTGACCTCTTAGGGGGCTTTTTTAGCCACTGCAGTGATAATTGAACCACAGACCACCATGCAGGCGCCAATAATTGAGAGCATTTGCAGCTGCTCTGCGGTAATTCCAGGAATAGGGATAAGCTGCACTATAGCAACGGTAAGCAGCGGGGTTAGTGCAATAATGGCACTGACTCTGGAGGCTTCCATATGCACCATGGCCTCGGCAAAACAGCCATAGGCGATCAATGTGTTAAGGCCGCAAAAGGCCAGCAGACCCCATTGCACAGCGCTGAGTTCAGCCAGGAGAGAGAAGTTGGACAGAGGCAGAAAGACCAGAGCGCCAATCCAATAGAAAACCAGCATGGTCTCCTCTGAGTTAAAATCCCGCAGCAGGAATTTCTGCATAATGGCGTAACCGGTCCAGCATACAGCCGCCATCAGAATGCACA
>DDCQ01000069.1:0-3950 GCA_002334915.1 Porticoccaceae bacterium UBA2002 | reverse complement strand
ATATACAGACCATAGTTGGCCGCCAGCAGAGATCCAGCCACTAGCAGTTGCAGGGCCAGTTTGGGCGAGCGGAATTTGGCGCGGTTGGGTAGACGATTGCGCACCAAAAGGTAGGGAGTAATCAGCACGGCGGCCAGAGAATAGCGGAAAAACGTGGTGGTCAGAGGGTCCAATGTGGTCATTACCCCTTTGAGTGCTATAGGCAATACACCCCACATGGCCGCTGTTGACAGGGCGAGCAATACACCCAGTCTCCAGCGCCCGGAAACAGTCATAGTCGACTGGCCATAGAGTCGCTAAACATTAAAGCGGAAGTGAATTACGTCGCCATCCTTAACTATGTATTCCTTACCTTCAAGGCGCCACTTGCCTGCATCCTTTGCTCCCTGCTCGCCGTTACCGGCGATATAGTCGTCGTAGCCTACGATCTCGGCGCGAATAAAGCCTTTCTCAAAGTCTGTGTGAATCTTGCCGGCTGCATTGGGTGCGGTGGCCCCCACAGGTATGGTCCAGGCACGAACCTCTTTGGGTCCCGCGGTAAAGTAGGTCTGCAGGCCAAGCAGGTTATAGCCAGCGCGAATCACGCGGTTTAAGCCCGGTTCCTGCATGCCCATCTCTTGCAGAAACTCCATTTTTTCATCATCTTCAAGTTCTGAAATCTCGGCTTCCAGCTTGTTGCAGATAGGTACCACAACAGAGCCCTCGGCCTCGGCAATAGCGTTAACTGCGTCTAGATAGGGGTTATTTTCAAAACCCTCTTCGTCCACATTGGCGATATACATGGTGGGCTTTAGGGTCAGCAGGCTGAGAGGCTTAAGCAGCTTTAATTCATCATCGCTCAGTTCAAATGAGCGCAGTGGTTTGGC
The DNA here is from genome assembly GCA_002334915.1 of Porticoccaceae bacterium UBA2002. Taxonomy (GTDB): domain Bacteria; phylum Pseudomonadota; class Gammaproteobacteria; order Pseudomonadales; family Porticoccaceae; genus HTCC2207. Next base: position 3,084 of record DDCQ01000069.1, on the reverse strand, counting down.
TTCATTAAGGTGGGGCAGAACTTTTTCGGCCACAGCTTTGAGTGCAATAGCGTCGGCATCTTTGCCTTTGGCTGCCTTGGAGGCCCGCAGTATGGCTTTTTCGACGCTGTCGAGATCGGCCAGCGCCAGTTCGGTATTAATCACATCAATATCGTCGGGGGGGCTAATCTGGCCCTCTACATGAATCACATTTTCATCATCAAAACAGCGCACCACATGGGCAATAGCATCGGTCTCGCGAATATTGGAGAGAAACTGATTGCCCAGGCCCTCGCCTTTGGACGCACCAGCTACCAGGCCGGCAATATCCACAAATTCCATGCTGGTGGGAATCAGGCGCTCGGGATTAACAATACCTGCAATCTTGTCCTGACGCGGGTCGGGAATAGGCACCACGCCCGTATTGGGCTCAATGGTGCAGAACGGGAAATTTTCCGCGCCTATACCTGCTTTGGTCAGTGCATTAAATAAGGTGGACTTGCCAACATTGGGCAATCCAACAATTCCGCAGTTAAAACCCATTTTATTTTTCCTTTGCTCTGGCTGTAGTCAACCAGGTATTAAAGACTGTGTAAGGCAGTCATGGCCTTTTCCCATTGACCCTCTACCGCAGTAGGCAGGTGACGCAGTGCGTCATCTATACTGTTGGCGATCAACTGTTGATCACTGGGTGAGGCTTTCTTAAGTACATAGTCGGACACCAGATTAGCCTGTCCCGGGTGGCCTATGCCAATGCGCAGGCGGGCAAAATCCTGGTTATTGCCCAGACTTTTAATGGTGTCGCGCAGCCCATTGTGGCCACCGTGGCCGCCACCTTTTTTAAAGCGAACAGTGCCGGGATCCATATCCAGTTCATCGTGCACCACCAGAATATTCTCCGGGGCAATCTGATAGAACCTGGCCAGCGCGGCAATAGACTTGCCACTGAGATTCATAAAGGTGCTGGGTATCAACAGGCGCACATCGCGGCCGGCAATGCTGACTCTTGCAGTATCACCAAAAAACTTGCTTTCGTATTTGAGTTCCGTATGCAGAGATTTTGCCAGCTCCAGAACCAAGTCAGCCCCGACATTATGTCGCGTCCGTTCATAGTTGGGGCCGGGGTTTCCCAGCCCTACTATTAACTCTACGGGCGCGTCCAATGTCAGGGCCTACTCAGAGGGCAGAGGCGAAGATTACTCTTCGCTTGCTTCCTCGACACTACCGTCTGCATCACCAGCATCACCAGCATCAGCTGCAGGTGCGGCGTCTTCATCTTCGTCTTTAGCCTTCGACTTGTTGACTGCTGCGATTGGCAGATCGTGATCATCACCATGGCTCAGAGCCACAGACTCAACGCCTTTGGGCAGTTTGATATCAGAGATATGCAAAGTCTGACCAAGATCAACTTCAGCCATATCCACTTCAAGATACTCGGGCAGATCTGCTGGCAGACACATAATGTCCAGCTCAGTCATGCTGCGGGCGATAAGCCCTCCACCCAGCTTAACGCCAACGCAGGTTTCTTCGTTGATAAAGTGCAGAGGCACTCGAGTTTGCAGTTTGGTGTTCTTGCTGACACGCAGGAAATCCATATGCAGCACAATGGCCTTGGCAGGATGACGCTGTACATCTTTAACAATCACGTCTTCAGACTTGCCATCGATGTTCAGATCAATAATATGAGAGTAGAACGCTTCGTTTTCCAGCGCTTTCATCACGTCTTTGTGGACAAGGACAACCTTGGCGGGGTCTTTCTTTCCGCCATAGACAATTGCTGGTATTTCACCGGCCAGACGACGCAGGCGGCGGCTCGCACCTTTCCCTGTATCCTCGCGACCCTTCGCTTGTAACGTAAAATCAGTAGACATAGTAGTCTCCAATGTTGTGCCATAACAGACCGCGACCAGACCTGAGATGGAGTTTAAATGCCTCGGATTGAGGCAGTTTTAAATTAGCGGATGCCTGGCGTTAGCCAAACATCGCGCTAATAGATTCTTCGTTGCTGATGCGGCGCACCGATTCGCCCAGTAGCTTGGCCAGCTGCAGCGTACGGATTTTTTTGCACTTTTTAGCTTCATCACTGAGCGGGATACTGTTGGCAACCACCAACTCATCCAACTGAGATTTATTAATATTGTCTATGGCGCCACCGGATAAAACCGCGTGGGTAGCATAGGCTACAACCTTAGCTGCACCATTTTTCTTTAATGCTTCGGCGGCCTTGCACAATGTGCCTGCTGTATCGACAATATCATCGACCAGTACACAGGTGCGCCCTTCAACTTCACCGATAAGGTTCATCACTTCACTCTGATTAGACGTGGGGCGACGCTTATCGATAATAGCCAGATCACAGCCCAGCTGTTTAGCCACTGCTCTGGCGCGAACCACACCGCCAACATCTGGCGATACAACTTGCAGGTTTTTGTAATTTTGACGCTCAATATCGCCTAGCAACACTGGCGCGCCATAGACATTATCAACTGTACAGTTGAAAAAGCCCTGAATCTGTTCTGCGTGGAGGTCGACGGTTAAAACACGGTCGACACCAGCATTGGAAAGCATGTCCGCCACTACCTTGGCACTGATAGGCACGCGCACTGAACGCACTCGGCGATCTTGACGGGCATAGCCAAAGTAGGGAACCACTGCAGTGATACGTGCAGCCGATGCGCGTCTCAGCGCATCGATCATCAGTACCAGTTCCATCAGGTGCCGGTTGGTGGGTGCACAGGTGGGCTGCACCACAAATACATCATGTCCGCGAACATTCTCGCGAATTTCAATATTAATCTCACCGTCTGAAAATAATGATACTAGCGCGTCGCCCAGAGGGATCCCCAGAGTACGAGCGATTTCAGATGCCAGTTCTGGGTTTGCGTTCCCAGAGAAGACCATTAATCTTGCCACGTCATTTTTCCTGGTATTCATAGTATAGAAATGGCTGGGGCGGGAGGATTCGAACCTCCGATGCCGGGATCAAAACCCGGTGCCTTAACCACTTGGCGACGCCCCAGTAAAAATCTTTCCCAATTGCCGATGCAGTGAGGAGCGACTATCGCCCCGCGCTATAAACGCACTCCATTGTTCTGGTACCAGATC
>DDCQ01000102.1:4089-4674 GCA_002334915.1 Porticoccaceae bacterium UBA2002 | reverse complement strand
CCGCTGCGCGATCGCTTTGGCATAGTCCAGCGTCTGGAATTTTATTCTGAGGCTGACCTCACCAGTATTGTGCAGCGGGCAGGGGCTATTCTTGAGGTGCCAGTGGATGATAATGGCGCCAGCGAAATCGCGCGCCGTTCCAGAGGTACGCCCAGAATTGCCAATCGGCTGCTGCGCCGGGTGCGAGACTATGCCGAGGTGAAAGCTGATGGCAATGTGACCAGTGCCATAGCCGATGCTGCGCTGAATATGCTCAAGGTGGACGAGACTGGCTTTGACCATCTGGATCGCCGCCTGCTGCTTACCCTGATGGAAAAATTTGATGGCGGCCCGGTTGGCGTAGATAGCCTGGCAGCGGCTCTGAGTGAAGAGCGGGGCACCATTGAAGATGTGCTTGAGCCCTTTTTGATTCAGCAGGGGTATCTGATGCGCACCTCCAGGGGCCGCATGGCCACCCGCATGGCCTATGCGCACTTTGGACTCAAGAGCCCCAAGCGAGTGCAGGACCAGATGGATATTCTGGATGACTGATTTTGCTCTGCCGATACGTGTTTACGTCGAGGACACCGACGCCGGTGGCATTGT
>DDCQ01000102.1:1891-4060 GCA_002334915.1 Porticoccaceae bacterium UBA2002 | reverse complement strand
CGATTTGCAGCTGGTGGTGCGCAGTGTTGATCTGCTCTATCACCTGCCAGCAGCGCTGGATGATGAGATCAGGGTGACTGCCAGATTCGACAGGGTTGCCCGGGTGAGCTTTGATATGAGTCAGCAGCTGTTTCGCGGCGATGAATTGCTGGTTGAGGGCAGTGTCAAGGTGGCCTGCGTGAATGTGTCAAATAAGCGGCCCTGCGGTATACCCAAGTCTATGTATGAAACCTTAAAAAGCCATGTTGGCTAAATTTAATTGGAGTCTATGCTGTGCATGAAGAAAACTTATCCATACTAGCGCTGATGACCAATGCCAGTCTGCTGGTGCAGGCGGTGATGGCCATACTGTTTTTAGCCTCGGTTCTCTCCTGGATTATGATTATCCAGCGGGGTCTGTTTTTAGGTGGCGCCGAGCGCAGTTTTCGAGAGTTTGAAGATACCTTTTGGTCCGGTGTTGATCTCAACAAGCTGTATCAGGAACTGACTGACCGGGCCCTGCAGAGCGGACATGTGGACGGTATAGAAAATGTGTTTCGCGCTGGCTTTCGGGAATTTAATCGACTGGCTCGCACTGATAAAGCCGATCCGGATGCAGTAATGGAGGGCACAGATCGCGCCATGCGCGTGGCCCTGAGCCGCGAAGATGAAAAACTCAGTGCCAACCTGCCGTTTCTGGCCAGCGTGGCCTCGGTAAGCCCCTATATAGGCCTGTTTGGTACTGTCTGGGGCATTATGAACTCATTCCGCGGCCTGGCTATGGTGCAGCAGGCCACATTGGCCACTGTGGCCCCGGGTATCTCTGAGGCCTTGATCGCTACGGCTATGGGGCTGTTTGCCGCCATACCAGCGGTGATTGCCTATAATCGCTATGCGGCCAAGGTGGAAGCGATTAATGCCAACTACGAGACCTTTTCGGAGGAGTTCTCGAGCATTCTCCACCGCCAGGTTCACTCCCGCTAACTCTGTCTGAGGCCCAAGTTGTGAAGCATAAAAAACCTAAACGCAAACTGGTCGCTGAAATCAATGTAGTCCCCTACATTGATGTCACATTGGTGCTGCTGGTGGTATTTATGATTACCGCGCCACTGCTGATGCAGGGCGTAAAGGTTGAATTGCCCGATGCCAACTCGGCGCCCATGGACACCAAGGATCAGGAGCCCTTTATTGTGTCTATCAAGGCCGACGGCAGCTACTGGATAGATGTTAAAGGCAGCAATAAAACCGAGACATTGGCGGTGATTAAAGACCGAGTTTCCAAGGTGCTGCGGCAAAAACCAGCTACCCCAATTCTGGTGTGGGGCGACAGTGCCGTTGACTATGGTGCTGTGGTTAATCTGATGAGCGAGTTGCAGCTGGCCGGCGCCCCCTCGGTGGGCCTGGTGACGGAGCCTCCCAGCAACTAGTATGAGAGAGGTTACCAGCTACTCAACCGGCGCGCTGTTTAGCATTGTTCTCCATGTGGCTGTGGTGGCGGCGCTGTTGGCCAACTGGGAGTCCGACAGCACAAAAGTTATTATTCAGCCCCAGTATATTGAAGCCAAAATTGTCGAGCTGGCACCCAAGAAAAAGCCTGTGGCCAAGCCCCCCAAACCCAAGGTGGACAGCGCGGCCAAAAAGCGCGAGCAGGATAAACGCCGGGCCGCTGAAAAGAAAAAGGCCGAGGCCAAACGACTGGCGGCGCTAAAAGAAAAACAGCGGGTCGATAGAGAACGGGAGAAACAGGAACAGCAGCGCCGCGCCGAGGCTGAGCGCAAGAGGATTGAAACCGAGTTCGCCGAGACGCTGGCCCAGGAGCAGGCCGATATTAGTGCCCAGGAAGACGAGCGAGTGGCCAATAGCTTTATGCAGCTAATTCGCCAGAGGCTGTCGGATAACTGGAATCGTCCGCCCAGTGCCCGTCGCGATATGGAGACTCTGCTGGAGATAAGGCTGGTGCCCACTGGGCGCATTGTCGGCGTGACCGTTGTAAAATCCAGCGGCGATATTGCCTTTGATCGCTCGGTGGAGCAGGCTGCCTTTAAGGCGGAACAGTTTGAAGAGATACGGCAGCTGGAGCCGCGGATATTTGAAAAACACTTTCGGGTTGTTAAGGTAGCCTTTACACCGCAAGATTTAAGGCTATAGCTGTTGCAGAGATAGTTTGTTTATTTGGAGATGATTTTGTTT
>DDCQ01000102.1:0-1772 GCA_002334915.1 Porticoccaceae bacterium UBA2002 | reverse complement strand
TGGCCTGCCAATCAGGGAAGATATAGGCGCCATTGTTGAAGCAGATCTGCAGCGCAGCGGTCTGTTCCGCAGTATCCCCAGGCGGGATATGCTGGCTTTTCCCGCCCGGGCGTCTGATGTTTACTACCGCGACTGGCGCATGCTGGGGTCGGAGTATCTGGTAGTGGGTTCCATGGCGGTGCTGGAAGATGGTCGCTACGAGCTGGAGTTTAGCCTGCTCAATGTGACGGCACAGAAGACCGAGTTTAATCACCGAGTGCGGGGTCGCGCCAATGAAATGCGCGATCTGGCGCATCTGGTCAGCGACAAGGTGTATCAGGAGATCACTGGTATTCCCGGTGCATTCTCTACCCGTATAGCCTATGTCAATGCCAACCGGGTCAATGGCAAGTTTATCTACCGTCTGAATGTCTCTGATGCCGATGGCGCCAGAGAAAAGCTGATGCTGGAATCACCAGAGCCCATTATGTCGCCATCCTGGGCGCCCAATGGCAAGGAGCTGGCCTATGTGTCCTTCGAAACTGGTCGGCCAGCTATATTCCGCCAAAATTTGGTCACTGCCAAACGCCAGCAGCTGACCAACTTTACCGGTTTAAATGGTGCCCCGGCCTGGTCGCCCGATGGCAAAAAACTGGCGCTGGTGCTGTCGAAAGACGGAAATCCGGAGATTTATACCCTGAATTTGCAGACCTCCAAATTTACCCGTTTGACCCGTCATTTTGCCATTGATACCGAGCCGACCTGGATGGCGGACGGAAAAACCCTGTTATTTACCTCAGATCGGGGCGGAACACCCCAGATTTATAAATTAAATGTTGCCACAAGGGCCACAGAACGCCTAACATTCAGAGGTAACTACAACGCGCGCCCGAGTTTGGCGCCCGATGGCCGCACCCTTGCTCTGGTGCATAGAGAGACCAACACCTTCCATATTGCGTCGTTTGATCTGAAAACGGGCCGTATGATTGAGCTAACAGAGACAAAATTAGATGAGTCGCCTACTGTCGCACCTAACGGAGCTATGTTAATGTACGCGACCAAGCAGGGAGACCGCGGGGTTTTGGCGGCGGTTTCACTGGATGCTGGAGTGCGTTATGTGCTGCCAGCCAAGAATGGAGATGTGCGAGAACCGGCCTGGTCGCCATTTTTGCGCTAGACATCAATTTTAATACTAGTAACTCACAGGAGTTAATATGAAAACCTCGTTCAATAAGACTGGCTTAGCCGCAATTTTATTTTCAGTGGTACTGGCGGGCTGTAGCTCTGCCCCCGTTGAAGACACTACTGAGATTGAAGATACCTCGGTGCAGACTGGCCAGGTTGATACATCGGCTATTGAAGATACTGAGGTTACCAGCTCAGCAGACACAGTGTTCTACTTTGACTTTGATAAAGCACTGCTGAAGCCAGAATCTCGCGCTGCCCTGCTGGAGCACGCCGCGGCACTGAATAGCAGCCCTCGCAGTGTGCGCCTGGAAGGCCATGCCGATGAGCGTGGTACCCGTGAATACAATATGGCGCTGGGCGAGCGTCGCGCCAATGCGGTAAAAGAGTTTTTGGTACTGCAGGGCGTGTCAGGCGGTCTTATCGAAGTCATTAGCTACGGTGAAGAGCGTGCGGCATCTTTTGGTAGCAATGAAGGTGCCTGGAGCCTGAACCGTCGCGTTGAGCTAAAGTAATACACACTGGCCAGCGATGGTCTATATTGTTTTACAGGTAGATGGATAGGCGGCTGTATAGGTTGCTTTATAAGCTGCTTCACAGCGCGCAGA
>DDCQ01000067.1 GCA_002334915.1 Porticoccaceae bacterium UBA2002 | reverse complement strand
ACCATTGCCTACTGGGAAAATATTCGCGAGACTCTGGAGAATATTGGCCACTGGAATCGGCATTTTATCAACCATGCCGATCTGATTATGCCAATTCAGCAGGCCGCGGATATCCTGGAAGCCAAGCGACTGGGTAAAGTGGGTATTATCTTTGGTTTCCAGAACTGCTCGCCCATTGAAGACGATGTCAAAATGGTGCAGATTCTGCAACAGCTGGGGGTGCGCATTATGCAGCTCAGCTACAACAATCAGAGTCTGCTGGCCACAGGCTGTTATGAAGAGCAGGATGGTGGTATCACCAGATTTGGCCGCGAGGTGATCAAAGAGATGAACCGCGTAGGTATGATTATCGATATGTCCCACAGTGCCGAAAAGTCAACGCTGGAAGCCATTGAGATTTCCGAGCGGCCCATCGCCATTACCCATGCTAATCCAAGCTTTTTCCACCCGGCACTGCGCAATAAATCCGATACAGTACTGCGCGCCATCGGTGAATCCGAGGGTATGCTGGGCTTTAGCATGTACCCCTTCCATCTCAAAAATGGCTCCGACTGCAGCTTGCAGGAATTCTGTCAGATGATTGCCCAAACCGCCGACATGATCGGGATAGACCGCATTGGTATCGGCTCCGACCTCTGCGAAAACTGGGACTACTCAATACTCGAATGGATGCGCAGTGGTCGCTGGACCCTGGGTATCGACCATGGTGAGGGCTCTGCGGCCAGCCCGTCATGGCCCCGTCAACCCAGCTGGTTTGTGGGTTCAAAAGATATGCTGACCGTAGCTCAGGGCCTTGAGGATGTGGGTTTTGACAATGCAGATATAGAGAAAATAATGGGTCAAAACTGGCTGTCATTCTTTGCAAAATCCTTCCCCAGAGCGCCCCTAAATTCCTAAACCAGGGTCGCGGAAACAGGTCCGGTAACAGACAGTTGCAGGCGCAAAATAACGCTGTCGCAACTGTCTTTTCAATGTCGTTTTTAGTTAAGTCGCGGTCAAGGACTAAGCCTACAATAGCCGAAAAATCAGCCCCAAATCGATGCTGATATTTGCGACTATTAAAGGAACAGCCCGTGCATTCGCCGTATCGACCAACTGCCAAGCATAGTCACAGCCAAAGCGCTGTGTTGCCCATGCGGCCTGCCAGTCAGGTTATGCAGTTGAATCGTCTGGGTAGTTTTCATCAGTCTCGTCTGAGCTTTATGCGCACATTGGTGCGCCGCATGGTGCGGGAAAACTGGCAGATCAACAGCACGGTTTTTGATCTGGATACAGAGGGCTATGGCACTGCGGTCTATGAAGTGAAAGCCAAATATGGCACCTATAGCTATGTACTGTTCTCCCATTACCTCGACCCTGAAAACCGCAATGATCGAGTAATCGCCGACCAGTGGGATCTGACCATGGCACTCTGTGAAGGCACAGTGAATGCCGAGCAGCTGGAGTTTTTGCGCAGCAATGTACCCAAGCAAGAAGCAGGGCGGGTTGATTCCCGGGTTTTTGTGCTGTCCAGGGGCAATCGCAGCGGCCGCACCTTTGATTATGTCGTCGATGAGCTGGCTCAGGGTCGTCAGCCAGATATCGATGTTATCGCCGAAGTGGGCTATCTCTATCGCACTACCGCCGCCTATGGCAGCGGCAAGCTGGGCATGGCCGACTGGGAAAAAGTTCGCACCAAGCACCGTGACTTTGCCCGTCCCTTCGCCGCAGAAATGTTTACCTGTTTTATGCTGCGCCATTTTAGCCTCCAGCATGCTGACTATATCGCTGCCCAGCGCGCGCCAAAAACCGCCGTAAAGCTGGATGATGATATCAAGCGCTACTTTGGGATTGGCAACTCTACAGGTCTGGGTATGGCGCCATTTTTAATTAATCATCCGCTGCTGATCAATCAATGGATCGAACAGCGCGAGACAGCACTGGCCCGCGCCATTGTTGCTGGTGCCGATGGCATCCATGCTGACCTGTTAGAACGATTTGAAACTGCCGCTGGCAGAGTTGTGCAGCATCTGGGCGAGATCAGTACCGGCGATACCCAGCAAAATATGTCTAATGGGCTGGTTCGTGACGAGTTGCAGCAGCTCGCTCAATGGTTGAGCGCTGAGCGAGACAATATTGTGGCCAGCCGTTACAGCTGGGCAGATCTGGTGCAGTACGCCGAGCAAAGCTGGCATATTGAAACCCAGGAAGTGATCAATACCATGTTGATCGAGCTCTATCCAGAGCTCGTTGACGACCTTGAGGACATGATGTGCGTCGAGGAAGATCAACATCTGATACCTCAGATGTCACTGGCGGATTTGCAGGCGCTTATCGAAGATAAATATGACTGGGCACTGGCCATCGACTTTGGGCAGATGGAATCCCAGGGCTCGTTCTGGTATCGCTCGGAAGAAAAGATGGAACCACGCCTGGGTCAATCCAATGTCGACCTGGGCATGGAAAAGCAAATGCCCCTGGCAATTGGTCGTATGGTGCGTGAATGCTATGACCAGATATCTGGGCATATTGAACAGTTCCCGTTGCAGGATGTTGCCCATTTTATTCTGCAGCAGCCCAACCTAAGTGGCGCTATCTGCCGCATCCAAACCATGGCTCAGAGCCAGTATGGCGATATTCGTGAAAATCTGGTGCACAGCGATGTTCTGCCTATCCATCTGTTGCGCTGCAAGCTGTCGTTCTTCGGTGTCAGTAAGTTCGACCCGCGCTCCCGTCTGTGGGTGCGCAATACTATGTTCCAGGGCGCGCCACTAGTTAGTGATTTTGATAAGCCATTCTTTGATGACTGGCAATTCCCCATCAAACCAGTGTTGTCTAAAAACACAGCCCCCAGTTCGACGTAAAATCATGAGAGTCTCGCGCAATGAATTGACGGCTTCTCTGAAGAAGGCGTTTGAAGGTTTAGGGTTCTCTGTGGGCGACTATCAGGATGCGGCGGCTATGGTTATCTGGTCGCAGATGCATGGTTTAAATGGCTTACAGCAGCTGCAGGAGGCCTTACCCTCTCTCTATAGCTGCCTCTGTCTGCATTGCAAATTAATCAGCAATGGTGACAACCATGCGGTGCTTGATGGCCAGAGCAGTTCCATTCTGCTTTGCGGCAGCCAGGCGGTAAGACTGGCCTGTGCTCTGGCTCGCCAGCATGGCTGCGGTCAGGTGCAGCTTAATAATTGTCACAATCGCCGGTTTATAGCCCAGCGCTTAGTCAGTGCCGCACAGTTGGATTCGGCTCTGGTGGCTTATTGGGTCGAGGGGGATAGTGGCTTTAAATTTAGTATTGAGCCCCGTGCAAAACAGCCCACAGTGTCAAGATACTCACCATCTCCTATTGCCGCAGTTCAGTCTCTAATGATTTTTGTTGGCAATGATTTAGCCTCCGTCGAAGAAAAGTTTTCTGTCGCCATAAACCCCGGCCCGCTAACCGAAATCACTTCACCTGATACCATGATTGATAGCTATAACGATATGCTAGAGCAGGGCATCGAGATTGACGATAATCTGTGGCATGAGCTGGATAATTTGGTCGCCCGAGTCTTAGTAGAATCTACCGAAAGCTCCAGAGCAGGAGCAGGAGACTAACCTAATGTCGAAGTGCGATCTTTCTGGGAAGTCACTAGAGGCTTTATGGGCCGTTGCTGGCAGGGATGCCAGCATCGAGTCTACAGGGATGTATTCACGACGTGCCCATAAAGCCTCTAGTGACTTCCCAGAAACGCTTCGGCACTAAGAGTCACTATAGCTTTTTGCTAGCCTGCGACTTCAGCTTGATTAATTAGCCATTGCCGAAATTGCTCCACATGAGGTCGCACGGGTTTATTGGAGGGAGTTGCCAAAAAGAATGATTCAGAAGTCCCGGTAGTCTGTGAAAAAGGCGCAATTAGACGACCATTGTCCAGCATAGGACCAATCAGGGATGTCCTGCTCAGAGCAAGGCCATGTCCCTGAGCTGCCATTTCCATTGCCGTCATCAATGAATCAAAATGAATGCCCTGAGAGGCATCGATGCTGTGATAGCCCAGCTGGTTGAGCCAATAGCCCCAGCCTTCTTCATAGCCAATCACATGGAGCAAACTGTAATTATCAAGATCCTCCGGGCTCGCAGGAGGTACCTGACCGTTAAGTAGTTCAGGGCTACAAACCGGAATAAGATCATCCCAGGTCAGACGATTGCTGGTAAATCCAGACCAGAAACCTTTGCCATAGCGAATTTCAACATCCGCTTCCTTATCCTGACCAGCGACCCATATATTACTGGTAAAGCGCAGATCAATATCCGGATACTGGGCGCGAAAATTCGCCAGCCTTGGGGCCAGCCAGGTATTAAAGAACACCAGATTGACCCGCACCGTTAAGGTGTAACTGCGCTCTTTGCCGAATACCTCGTCGGTCACCAGCGCCAGTTTTTCAATGGATTCACGCACGCCGGGAATATAGGCCCGACCAGCATCGGTAAGTTCCAGGCCCCTGGGCAAGCGAATAAAAAGTGCGCAACCCAGCGTGGTCTCCAGACCTTTAATTTGCTGACTGATAGCAGCCTGAGTCATATGTAACTCTGCAGCGGCCTGAGTGAAGTTGAGGTGGCGGGCGGCGGCCTCGAAAGAGCGCAGCCAGTTTAATGGCGGTAATCTTTTTTTCATGATTATCTTCTTTGGGTTGACTGCCGTTTATTCGGGGTGATCAATTAGCTGGCCAAGATTTTCCGCGGCGCTCTGCAGAATAGGGGTATAGGCCATCAGTTCTTCAAAGCTCTTGCGTATCACCGGAGCATGGGTAAACAGACAGGCGCAAAGTTTACCGCTGCTATCGGTTATGGGAACAGCGCAGGCCACCATACCATCCACAAACTCTTCGTTGTCTGTTCCCACGCGACTTGTTTTTATCCGCTGAAGCTCTGTTTCCAAAGTCTCCGCATCGACAATGGTGTTGCGTGTGTACTGCATTAGTGGCAGCTTATCGATAATACGTCGGCGCCGTTCTCTGGGTAGTGAGCTCAGATAGAGTTTGCCACTTGCAGTGCACCAGCTGGGCGTATGGCTGCCCACTTGCAGATGGATCTGCAGAGGCCAGTCAGACTGCACCCGATCGTAATACCTCATCTCTGTGCCATTGGGTACAGCAATACCGCAGGTCTCATCTATCTCTTGGGTCAGCTGTTGCAATATGGCGCGGCGCACTGCGCTAAAGCGTTCTGTATGCAGCACGCCCCAGGCGATGCTGTGCATTTTTGCGCTGGGAATTATGAGTCCACGCATATTGGTCTGCACAAAACCACCTGTTTCTAGCTGATTGAGCAGGCGATGGATACTGGGCTTGGGAATATTCAGCTGGCAGGCTAGATCAGCTGGCGACAGTGGTCGCTCAGCTTTGGCAACTGCCTCGATAATCTCCATCACCCGACTAACCGCCGAGCCTTTTTCCCTGGTACTCATAAATCTAGATTAGCTCATGGTTGGCATAGAGAACTGGGCACCTTCACGGACACCAGCTGAAGGCCAGCGCTGCGTGATGGTTTTGCGCTTGGTATAAAAGCGCACAGCATCCGGGCCATAGGCATGCAGGTCGCCAAATAATGAGCGCTTCCAACCGCCAAAGCTGTGGTAGGCCACAGGCACTGGCAGGGGAATATTAATACCCACCATGCCCACCTGAATATGGTCAGAGAAGTAGCGCGCTGCTTCACCGTCTCTGGTAAAGATACAGGTGCCATTGCCATATTCATGATTATCAATCAGATCCATGGCCCCCTGCATGGTATCGACCCGCACTACCTGCAGCACAGGGCCAAAGATTTCGGCATTGTAGCTATCCATCTCAGGCGTCACACGATCGATCAATGTGCCACCCACATAGAAGCCATTTTCATAGCCATCAATGCTGGGGTTGCGACCATCCACGACAATATCAGCGCCTTGCTTTTCGGCACTGTCGATATAGGCAAAGACCTTTTGCTGATGTTGCTGGGTAATCACTGGGCCAAAATCATTATCAGCATCATGGCAGGGGCCAATCTTTAAGCCTTTCATGGCTTCCTGCATTTTACTGACCAGCGCATCTGCGGCGGCATCGCCAACAGCTACTGCAACTGACAGAGCCATGCAGCGCTCGCCAGAGGAACCAAAGGCAGCGCCTAAAAGCTGAGCCACGGCGTTATCCATATCCGCATCGGGCATCACAATAGCGTGGTTCTTAGCGCCACCCAGTGCCTGACAGCGCTTGCCATTGGCATTGGCGGTGCTATAGATATATTCCGCAATAGGAGTGGAACCTACAAAGCTCACTGCTTTAATGCGCTCGTCATTAAGCAATGTATCAACTGCTTGCTTATCGCCATTGACCACATTCATGACGCCGTCGGGCAGGCCGGCTTCTTTTAGCAGTTGAGCTATAAATAAGGTGGAGCTGGGGTCGCGCTCAGAGGGCTTAAGAATAAAACAGTTACCGCAGACGATGGCCATTGGGTACATCCACAGAGGCACCATGGCCGGGAAATTAAATGGCGTAATACCAGCCACTACCCCCAGAGGTTGGAACTCACTCCAGGAATCAATGTTAGGTGCCACATTTTTACTGTGCTCGCCCTTTAACAGCTCTGGTGCACAGCAGGCATATTCCACATTCTCAATACCGCGCTGCAACTCACCGGCGGCATCATGGCTGATTTTGCCATGCTCTTCGCCGATTAGCGCGCAGATTTTATCCGCATTCTGCTCCAGTAAATCCTTAAATTTAAACATCACCCGGGCACGTTTTATGGCCGGAGTATTGCGCCATTCCGGGTAAGCTGCCTGGGCCGCGGCAATCGCTTCTTCCACTGTAGCCTTTGAAGCCAGAGCAACCTGCTTGCTCACTTCGCCGGTGGATGGGTTGTAGATATCCTGAGTGCGTTCGCCCTCATTGGTTATCTGGCCATTAATTAAATGTCCTACTACTGTCATGGTGTTATCCTCAAAAAATGTGTTTTACCAGAGCTTGCGATAGATTTCGATAATCTCGTCGGCACTGGGTACCCGCGGATTATTTCCCGGTGAGCCAGAGGCCAGAGCCTGCTCTGCCATCACCGGTAAGTTATTAAGAAAGTGGTCAGCATCAATACCAAACTGCTCGGGACTGGGCACCTGCAGTTCTTCATTAATAGCATAGAGTTCGTCCATTAGTTTGCTGTTGGCGATATGGTTAGAATCATCTTCAGTGGCCAGGCCCATTGCGCGGGCACAGTCGGCATAGCGTTCTATGGCCGCTGGAATACTAAACTCTGTGACCATAGGCAGAAGCATGGCATTGGAGAGACCATGGGGCACATGGTAGAAGGCGCCAATCGGGCGTGACATGCCGTGAACCAGCGCCACTGAAGCGTTGGAGAAAGCGACACCTGCCAGTGTGGCACCCAGCATCATTTCTTCCCGGGCTTTTTGGTCACTGCCATCATGGAAAGCTTTGCGCAGATTAGGGGCAATTAGTTTCATAGCCGCTATAGCCTGACTGTCACTGTAGAGGCTGGCTTTCTTGCTTACATAGGCTTCCATGGCATGGGTCAGAGCATCAATACCTGTATCTGCTGTGGTTCTGGCGGGCAGGCTCAGGGTCAGGCTGTAATCTACCAATGCCGCCGTTGGCATAAAGCCAATGCCAACACAGAGCATTTTTTCGTCATTGGTCTCGTCGGTAATAATGGTGACCTTGGTACATTCAGAGCCGGTGCCTGCAGTGGTGGGAATGGCAATAATGGGCAGCCCGGGCTCATTGACCACTCGTGGGAATTTATAGTCACGCATAACGCCACCGTATTTGCCCAGAATGGCAATGGCCTTGGCACTGTCGATGGGGCTGCCACCGCCAATGGCAATAATGCTGTCGTAGTTGCCATCACGCACCTTATCTACACCGGCCTGAATAGAGCTGACGGTGGGTTCCGGGACAGTGTCCTGAAAAATATCCGAGGCAATGGATGCCGCCTCAAGGCTCTTTTGCAGACTAGCTACATAGCCCAGCTGTACCATCATGTTATCGGTAACAATTAAAGGTCGCGTGCAGCCCAGGCTATTAAGAATATTGCCGGCCTCTTTGCTGGCGCCATCGCCAACCTGCAAAATGCGCGGCAGAACTATTTGTGTCGACATTATCAGTCTCCAGTTTTAGCTATTATTGTTTCTGCCTGAAGAGTTTTGCCCTCGGCATAAAGAGATTTACACAGACCGTAGGTGGCCATAATTAGAACAAACGAAAAGGGCAGGGCCGCGGCAATAGAGGCAGTTTGCAAAGCATTGAGACCACCAGCAAAAAGTAGCACGGCAGCCACCGAACCTATGGCTACCCCCCAAAATATCCGCAGCCGCGCCCCGGGATTATTGTTGCCCATGGCCACCAGGGTGCAGATCACCAATGTTGCAGAATCTGCCGAGGTCACGAAGTAGGTAACCAACATAAAAGTGCAAATGCTGGCCATAAGACCGGTCAGCAGCATGCCCAAATCCAGCAACTCAATGGTTTTGAACAGGGCGATTGTGCGGTCTGCATTGACTGCGGCGGTGACACCTCCATCGCCAAATAGCTCAATAAACATAGCCGTATTGCCAAACAGGGTAATCCACAGAATAGTCAGTAGAGTGGGCGCCCCGAGTACACCGACAAGAAATTCTCTGATGGTGCGACCGCGGGAAATACGGGCAATAAAAAGACCAGTAAACGGTGACCAGGCAAGCCACCAGCCCCAGTAGAAAATAGTCCAGTCGCTCTGCCATTGCAGATGTTGCTGTGGTGCCAGCCAGACACCCAGAGCTGGCGCATTGATCAGATAATCAACAGTATTGCTGGCAAAAGAGCTGAGCAAATACAGGGTTGGCCCAAAGATAAAGAACAGGGCCAGTATCACCACCGTCAGTCGCATATTGAGCTCACTGAGAATACGAATACCCCGGTTAACCCCTGTTAGCACAGAGATAGTGGCTACCACAGTGATAACAACAATTAGCAGAATCTGCGTTGCTACGCTGATATTAATACCCAGCAAATAGTGGATTCCGGCATTCATCTGCTGGGCACCCATTCCCAGCGATGTGGCAATGCCAAATACCGTGCCTAGCACCGCCAGCAAATCGGCGATATGACCTATGGGCCCATAGATTCGCTCGCCAAAAATCGGGTAGAGGGCTGAGCGAATAGAGAGTGGCAGCCCTTTACGATAGGCGAAATAGGCAAAGCACATGCCGAGCACCCCATAGAGCGCCCAGCCGTGCAGACCCCAGTGGAATATGGTGATTCTCATAGCAACCTGAGCCGCTTCTGGGCTCATAGCCTGTGACTCAGTGATAAATGGATTGGCCTGCAGATAGTACATGGGTTCCGCGATACTCCAGAACAGGATTCCTATACCAATGCCGGCGCCAAATAACATGGAGAACCAGGCAAAGTAACTAAATTCTGGCGTCTCTGAATCCTGGCCCAGACGTATTTTGCCGTACTTGCTAAATACCAGCCCTATGGCTAACAGTAAAAACAGATTCATCAGGCTGATGTAGTACCAGCTGAGTTCCGCGGCGATAAAGTCCCGCGCCGAACTGTAAAGCGCGCTAGCAGTCGTCGGGCTAATAAGCGTAAATAAAACAAACCCCGCCACTAAAATTGCAGAACCTACGGCCATAACAGGGTGAGTGCCCGACAAAAAGCCAGATTTTTCTGCTGCTATCAAAATTATTCTCCGATTATTATTTTAATGGATTTCTGTCTTAAAACGATACAGATCATATTGTTTTTATAGTAAAAGCACAACAAATTCGACCCCTATTAATTTATTTTGCACAGCAGCACCCAGCTGCCATTAATAAAATTATGTCTTGGGATAAATCCAGTAATGGCGGGCTCTGTAGCCCGGAGAAAAAAATCTTAGCAATAAAAAAAACACGGCCTTAGGGGTATTTTTTATTGCTGGTGGGACTTGCTGTTGGTTTCTATGATCGCGGCCAGAAGGCGGGCTCTTATAGCGATGGAAAACGACCATTCAGGGCCCACAGAAAAAAACAGAGTATCAGTGATGGAAAAACAGGTTCAATTGCCTCTTAAAGGGGTTCGGGTAGTCGACTTTGGTCAGCAGATTGCGGGTCCAGCGGTGGCTATGGTACTGGCAGATTTGGGTGCCACTGTGGTGCATATTGACCCGCCTGCAGGGCCCCAGTGGACGCATCAGGCCAATGGAATTTTGAACCGCAACAAAAGCTGTCTCCGACTGGATTTAAAAACCTCTGAGGGTTTGAATCAGGCGTTGGAGTTGATTGATCATGCCGATGTGGTGATTGAATCATTTCGCCCTGGGGTGATGCAGAGACTGGGCATTGATTTTGCTGAGTTGCGTAAAACGTACCCACAGCTAATCACATTGTCAGTGCCCGGTTTTGCTAGCAACGACCAGCTGCGCAGCCAGTGGAAAGCCACCGAAGCTGTGGTAGCCGCGACAGCGGGAGCCTTTACGGATATGGGCTTTAACCGCGTGCTGATGGGTTTAAACCCCTGCTTTTCGCCACTGCCTTTAGCGTCGTCTTACACCATTACCCTGGCCGCGAGCTCTGTGGTTCTGGCGCTGCTGGCTCGTGAGAACACTGGTTTGGGTGACCATATAGAAGTGCCAGTGATTGCGGCGATGATGGAAGGCCTGTCCTATAACTCCTATCAGGTGGCCGATCTGCCAGAACGCTATAAGACCATGCGCGAGCTGGAGATCGAGCGCCGCCGTGCCAGCAATATTGATTTTGACCTGAGCTACGAACAGCTTCAGGAATATCTGGACCCCTTCTACCGCACCTATAAATGTGCTGATGGCCGCATGTTCTATATTGTTTGCCCCTCTCATCGCAACCATGCTCGTCGCTGTCTGGAAGTGCTGGGTCTCTATGAAGAGGTGATGGCTGAGGGTATGCCAGAGATAACCGATCTGCATCTGCCGGTGAGCGAGTGGGAAGGTGAGAGCTCTCTGGGTGTTTACCCGCTGCCCAAGCGCTGGGCGGATATTATTTCGGCAAAAATAAAGCTAGTCATGCGTACTAAGACATCTTCGCAGTGGGGTGTAATTTTTGGTGAGGGCCAGATCCCCGGCGCACCACACAGAACGACCAAAGAATGGGTCAATAGCAAACACTGCAATGATGCAGGACTGATTGTTGAAGTAAATGACCCGGAGTACGGGCTAATGAAGCAGCCTGGCCCGGTGGCCTGGTTAGAAGAATCTGCACACCGGATGTTAGCCCCTGCTGCGCGCAGGTTTGTCATTTTTGACCAGGCCCTGGCCGAGCTTGTTGCGGTAGCGAAACCAGTACTTGTCCAGCAGACTCCAGCAAAGCAGTCCCAGGGCTGGCTTGATGGGCTGCGGGTGCTGGATTTGACCAATGTGATTGCCGGTCCTCATTCCACAGCTTTCCTTGGCCGCTTTGGGGCCGAGGTGATTAAGATCGAGCCGGTGGTGCCCATGTACGATCCACTGATCGGAACCTTATTTGCCTTCCAGGCAGATATGGGTAAGAGCAGTGCACTGATTGATATCAATACAGAAGAGGGCCGAGAAGCCTTTAACCGTTTGGTTCGCTCTGTGGATATGGTGGTGATCAATGCACCGGAGCGTCAGATGAAGCCATTGGGGCTGGATCATGATGCACTGCAGGCGATTAATCCCGGTGTGCTGTTCTGTCGGCTCGATTGTCTGGGTGGCCCCGTACCGGCGCAGAAGACGAACTATATTGGCTACGACGATATTATTCAGGCCAATAGCGGCATTATGAGTCGCTTCGGCGGTCCTGATACCCCAGAGGAACATGCCCACCTGGGTACTCTGGATGTGAACTGTGGCTTTGCCGGTGGTCTGGCAATGGCGGTAGCACTTTACCACAGAGCTAAAACCGGAGAAGCGAGCCGCGCGCGAACCTCGCTGTCCGCGGTGACTAATCTGGCCCAGCTGCCATTCTGTTTCGACTATGAAGGTCTTGAAGACTTCAGTGAACCCTCTGGTCGTCAGGCGATGGGGAACCATGAGCTATCCCACTTTTATCAGACAGCCGATGACTGGATTTTCCTCGATGCCGAGTCAGCCGATCTGCCTGCTCTGGAGAATATTCAGGGGCTGCAAGGTATTACCACCACCGCAGATATTCAGGTATTTTTAACCGTAGCATTCCAGCAGGCGTCTTCGCAGAAATGGATGAAGCGTTTGCTGGCCGCAGATGTGGCAGCGGCGCAGCCTCTGTCTATTGAGACCCTGCGCGAGCAGTACAGCCGAGTCGCCGATGGCACAGTGGGTACTGAGCGTGGCAGCTTTGCTTTCTCTATTTATCCTGATCATCCCAGCGGTCATCAGCTAACTCAGATTGATCATTATGCGATTCGTCCAACCTGTGCCCGGATTGATGCAGTGGGCCCAACCGAGGCCCATGGCCAATCCACCCGCGAAATTCTTGCGGCAGTGGGTTACACAGATGTGCAGATTGATGCCATGCTGGAGCGCGGTATCGCTGGTTTAGCCTGGGGTAAAACCTACCTGCCAGCCGATTCTTCGGGGCAGCCAATGCCTGAACTAGATGGACTTTTCAGCGCTGTGGATACAGAGGCTGCAAGTTGGGTCGATACCGAGTCGACCGAGGGAGATATCTTCATCACATAAACTGCATTAGCCGCAGTCGCAAACGTCCTCTTGCTTCGATCTGTTCATTAGATGGCCGGCATTTCGGTAATGGCATAGGCCTGCTGTTCAAGCCAGGGCGCTATCTTTATTAGTTGGGGCACTATTTCGTCGCTGTAGATTGAGCGGCAGGCGGTCGCGATTTGCTCCGGTAAGACACCCAGTTCATTCTCGCGGCAGAGCATAGTTAAATGGCGCGCGTTGGCACCACTGGCCAGTTGCAATACTCTGCAACCCTGCAATAGTTCGGGATAGCGCACCAGACAGAGGCCGGTGGTAATAGCCCAGCCCTGACCAGACTGCACAAAACGCATTAGGGTTTGTGTGCTGTCCAGCTCATAGGCAGTCTGGGGCTGGATGTCCAAGCGACGGGCTATCAGATCAGTCAATTTGCCCAGTCGGGATTCTCTAGTGTAATGAATAAAGGGTACATTCTCGGCTAGCCAGGCCGCTGTTACCGAGCCCTCTTCGCTGCAGTTATCTGGCACAATCATCACAAAGGGGTCGCGCAAAATAGGATAGCGCTGCAGCTCCGGATGTTCATCGATCGGGTCGCTGGTAATCAATATATCCAGATTGCGATTTAGTAAATCCTGAGACAGAGATGATCCCAGACCTGTGCGCAGGGTCAGTTTGGAGACATAGGGGTTGAGCTGTTGCATCAGTTGCAGGCCCGCCACATCGCAAAATGAATCGACCATACCTATATTTAAGGGCAGTGTGCCGCCTTTGGCAGTCAGGCGTACGTCGGCCAGCATGCGTTTAGTATCATCGATAATTTGCAGGGCGTAATCTTTAAGTACCTGACCACTGGGGGTGAGCCTAACCGGGCGAGATCTAGTGTCCACCAGCTGGGTATGGGTCTGAATCTCCAGCTGTTTGATGGTTTGTGATACCGCAGACTGAGTGATACCCAGGCGCTCGGCGGCCTGGGTTAATGTCTCCGTCTCACTGACTGCAGCAAAAATACGCAGCGCGGACATTTCTATATTTTTGTGCCTTTTCATAGCTCAGAAGTATAAGCTATGAATTAGCGCAGGCGTTACTCAGTCGCGGCAAGACTTCTTATGGCTGCGACACCAATGGCGACGCCCAGATGTTCTTCCATAGCATCCAGCAGGCAGTCCCACAGAAACTCTGTAGATGCAATATCACTGAAAATATGGAAGCAAGGGGTAGCGCCCAGGTCATGACGGACAATTACACCATTAATTTTGGCGATGGATGTCTGGGCTACCTGGCCCTGGGCGAACTTATGGGTACGCAAATCCACCCCGCAGATTTTTGAAAACATCTCTGCTGCCAGCAGGCCTGTAACGGCCAGCCAGCTGTGGCTATCTGCGCGGGGCAGGGAATAGACTCCCGGAGCAGGAGCCTGATGGTTAAGTCTATCTATCAGGCCGGAGTGGCCCTGCATATCAGAGCAAATTAACAGTTCTTGATGGGAGAGTTTAGCGACCAAGGATCCATCGGCCTGGGCCAGCGCTGTATTGGGTGCTGAGGGCAGTTCTACCCCCTGGTCAGCGGCCCAGTCAGGAGCCCCGGGACCTTTAAATCCCGTGCGCGGCAGACAGCACAGGTCAGCCACTGCCAGGCTGACACCCAGTCTGGGTTCCATACCTGTATCGCCATAGGCACTTACCACCAGAGCATCGCCAAGCTCTTCAAACCGCGCATTTAACTGCAGATGACGGCGATAAAGAGGGCTGCGTCTCAGGGCCTGATCAGGTTTTTGTTCACTCATGGTTACAGCTCCTGACGCAGTGTTTTGGAATCATAGAAGGGCAGAGTCACTACATTGGCCTCGACCATTACAGCTCCAGAGGATTTGATGCTGATCTGACTGCCTGGCTCGGCACAATGGGGCTGCACATAGGCCAGACCAATAGGTTTGCCCAGAGTGGGTGAATAGTTGCAGGAGGTCACCCGGCCGGTCATCTGATCTCCATCCAGCACCAGATGGCTCTCCAGTGGAATGGGCGCATTTTCATCATTGACCACAAAACCCACCAGACTTCTGATTGGCATTTTCATTTCCAACTCAGCAATAGTGCGTCCACCCACAAAGAATGGCTTCTTGTGGGACACAGCCCAGCCCATCTGTACTTCCATGGGGTTGGACATGGCATCTGTGTCCTGTCCAATAATAATATGCCCTTTCTCCAGGCGCAGAATCCGCTGTGCCTCAATACCAAAGGGCTTAATAGTTTCTTCGCGACCAGCTTCCATCAGGGCATCCCAGAGTGCTTCACCATATTGCTGGGGTACATGTATCTCGTAACCCAACTCGCCGACAAAACCCACGCGAATTAATCGAGCCGGGATGTCTGCAACTGTGCCTTCGCGAACACCCATATAGGGAAAAGCTTCTGCTCGCAGATCAATATCAGAGCAAATTTTAGCCAGTACCTGACGAGCTCTGGGGCCGGCAATATTGACGCCACAGTAAGCTGAGGTGACATTGGCAATATCCACATCCAGGCGCCACTGAGCATTCCACTTCAGCATGGTCTGGTACACGCGATCTACGCCGCCCGTGGTTGCAGTGACATAGTAGTGCTGGTGGCTAAACCTACAGGCCACGCCATCATCAATTACCACGCCCGCCTCATTGGTCAGCAGAGCGTAGCGGGCCCGGCCCACAGGTTGCTTGATAAAACCAAAGGTATAAAAGCGGTTGAGAAATTCACCGGCATCCGGGCCGCGCACTTCAAGCCCACCCAGGGTAGATACATCCACTAGGCCCACATTGTTGCGCACATTATTGACTTCATTGTTGATACGATTTTCTCGATCAGTGGCCTCGCCATAAAAAGCTGGGCGATACCAGGCGCCAGCCTGCAGCATCTGGGCACCAGCTTCGATATGCCGGTAGTGCATATTGCTGCGGCGGGCTGGATAAAAGCTGCGTCCGGCACTGTGGCCCAAATGCTCTGGCGCAAAGGGAGGCCGTGCCGTGGTCACACCGGTCTCTGCCACGGTACGATTAGTGGCAGCGGCTACTAACCTGGCAGCGGCGAGTGCCGAATGACGACCCTGAGACGGCCCCATACCACAGGTTGAATAGCGCTTGACCAGCTGAATATGCTCATAGCCGTCGCGGGTGGCATTAACAATATCGGCAATGGTCAGATCCTCATCGTAGTCGACAAATTCCTTGCCTTTGGGATGGGCAAAAATAGGCCAGCTATGGTTGGGGCTATGTTTTTCCTTAGCTATTGGCTCGGGGATAACGGCCTGAGTAAAACCCAGCCCATTGGTGGCAATGGTTGCAGCCCTGGCACCTTCCTCAAGGCAGTTACCCAGATCCCAATAACTATCCACAGAGCCGGCTATCTGCAAACCATCGGGCAGATTATTCAGGGTAAACATCGCCGACTTATCGTCGTAGCTAAGCTGTCCTCCAGCCTGACAGGCCAGTTGATAGGTGGGAGTGTAGCCAATTGCCATACACAGCAGGTCACAGCGAATTTTCTTGCTCTGAGTATCACAAACGCCCTGACTGAGTATTTTGCGAATTACCACACCGGCCAAATGATTGCGTCGCTTTTGTGCGGCATAGACCGCATAGCCAGTTTTAATTTCAATGCCGCGTCTTTTCGCGGCCCTGACCAGAGGGCTGGATTTGGGTTTATCGCGCAGATCCACAATAGCCGCAACCTGAACCCCAGCGTCAGTCAGGTCCAGGGCATTGGCATAGCCATCATCATTGCCAGTGACAATAACCGCGGTTTTGCCCGGACGAACACCGTAGAGGTGAATCAAGCGCTGGGCGGCGCTGGACATCATTACGCCCGGCAGATCATTGTTATGAAAAACTGCCTGCTGCTCCAGCGCGCCGGTGCACAGAATGGTCTGTTTGGCGCGCACCTTATAAAGACGCTTTTGGCAAATAATAGGTAGCCAGTTATCGGCAAACCAGGCATTCACCGTGGCATTGGTCATACAGGTAATATTGCTATTGGCCTCAATATCATGCACCAGCAGATCGCGGACCTCTCTGGCCATGCTGCCTTTTGCATCCAGACGGGAATAGTTTAATGAGCCACCCAGCACAGGGTTTTCATCGACCAGCAGTACCTCACAGCCATCCACAGCAGCAGTGAGTGCCGCTTGCATGCCAGAGGGGCCTGCGCCTACCACCACCACATCATAAAATTTGTACTGCTTGTCGTAATAGTCTGGCTCCAGCTGCTGATCAATAATGCCCAGACCGGCTTTTTTTCGAATCAGCGGAGCCCATTTTTCCCATATGCCTCTGGGTTTAAAGAAAGCTTTGTAATAGAAGCCAACCGGTAAAAACCGTGAAAACAACCCCAGCAGTGCACCGCGATCAGTCTTTAAACTGCCGCTAT
This sequence comes from Porticoccaceae bacterium UBA2002, assembly GCA_002334915.1. Classification (GTDB taxonomy): domain Bacteria; phylum Pseudomonadota; class Gammaproteobacteria; order Pseudomonadales; family Porticoccaceae; genus HTCC2207. The sequence continues at coordinate 21,833 of DDCQ01000067.1, read as the reverse complement.
AGTTCTGCCCCATTACCCTTAGGTCTGCAGATAGAGGCTCCTTATCTGCCAGCGCATTGGGGTTGGATGGCAACTGCACCATGGTATTGGCATCCTGCCCCGCCATAGTCAGTGCGCCGCGAGGTCGATGGTACTTAAATGAGCGGCTCAACAGCCACTGGTTGTTAGCAGCCAGTGCACTGGCAATAGTATCGCCGGCAAAACCCTGGTAAGACTTGTTTTCAAAACTAAATCCAATCGTTTGCTCGCGATCAATTAGCAGACCATAGGGGAGGGGTAAGCGTTGCATCAGGTTATGTCTCCGGAGGTCGGCTCAACAAAGTCGATTCGTCGCTTAAATATTTCACTGGCTTCAAAGGTGCGAATCACTGTATCTGTAACAGTGTTGCGCTCTGCCAGAAACCAAAATGAGCTGGCGGTATGGCACCACCATTCGATAACCACGCCGGCCTCATTGTCGTGAAAGAATACATACTCGGCCCACTTTCTGGGGCTGGTGGAATTTGGGTTTGGCATAGGGTGGTACTCACCACCATAGGTAAATTCAGAGATATTGCGCTGGCCATTGAGGGGGCAAGTTAATAGTTTCATTGTCGTCTCCCTCAGTGGCTGGCGGCGGTAGCGCCGGCTTCGTTTATTTGTTCATAGTTGTAGAAGCGCTCAAGCTCAAAGGGCTTGATAATATCTGGCACTTTTTTGGTTGCCACCAACTCAGCCATAGTGACACCGCAGATAGGAGTAGCTTTAAAGCCCCAGGTTCCCCAACCGGCGTCCAGGTAATAATTTTCTACTGGGCTCAGCCCCATGATTGGGCTGTAGTCCGGGGTCATATCTGTGGTGCCCGCCCACTGGCGCAGCATTCTTGCCTGGGCTAAAAACGGAAATAGCTCCATGGCTGCAGCGCTTAGTGTCTCACGCTGATCCAATGTGGCTCTGGTGTGGTAGAGCGGGTAGGGGTCTGAACCGCCGCCTATAACAAACTCGCCGCGAGAGGTCTGATGCACATAGACATGCACATGGGGTGAGCTGACATGGGGGGTGAGTATGGGTTTATAGGGCTGGGTCACCATTGCCTGCAGCGGGTAGCAATGTATGGGCAATGGAATACCAGCCTTTTTTGCGACTATCGAGCTAGCGCCGGCAACAGCTTGAACCACGGCGCCACATTCAACCCGGCCGCGATTAGTTTTTACGGCACTAACGCGACCTTTAACCACTTCAATATCTTCAACTTCAGTCAGCTGATGTAATTCTACGCCGCGCTCACAGGCGCCTTTGGCATAGCCCCAGGCAACGGCATCGTGGCGGGCTGTTGCGCCATCAGCATGCCAGAGTCCGGCCATAATCGGGAAGCGTGAGTCCTCGGACATATTGAGGTTGGGAACCAGCTCGGCAATGGTCTGACGATCGATAAGCTCTGAGCGCACCCCCATATGCTGATTAACCTCGGCGCGCCAGCGAAAACTGCGAATGGCGGCATCGCTGTGGGCCAGTGTTAGCTGCCCGCGATTTTCCATCATCACGTTATAGTTAAATTCATTGCTGAGATTATTGTAGAGTTTGACTGACTCACGGTAGAAGCTAACGCCCTCTTCGGTAAGATAGTTAGAGCGAATAACTGCAGTGTTGCGAGCCGTATTGCCACCACCCAGATAGCTTTTTTCCAATACAGCGACATTGGTAATGCCATGATACTTTGCCAGATTATAGGCAATGGCGGTGCCATGACCACCAGCGCCAATAATCACTACGTCGTAGTGCTTTTTAAGCTCTGTGGCAGGGGTAAAATGATGCTGTGCTGGATACTCGCTACTGAGTCCATACTTTAAAAGCCCAAAAGGCATAACTTTCTCCCCCTTTTACCGCCTAGCTGCCCAGGAAAACCACTGTTTTATTGCCATCTAAAAACACGCGGCGCTCAATATGGTATTTCACCGCTTTGGCCAGTGCCATAGATTCGTTATCTCGACCCACCTGCACCAGATGATTGGGCCCGTAGCTGTGGTCAACTCTGGTTAGCATCTGCTCGATAATCGGCCCTTCATCCAGATCAGATGTCACATAATGAGCGGTGGCGCCAATCACTTTTACACCGCGGTCATAGGCCTGGTGATAGGGCTTGGCACCTTTAAATCCAGGTAAAAACGAGTGGTGAATATTGATGCAACGCCCTGAGAGTTGCTGAGTTAACTCGTTGGACAGAATCTGCATGTAACGAGCCAAAACCACCAGTTCGGCGCCAGTCTCATCCACTATCTCCATCAGGCGCTGTTCCTGCTGACTCTTGGTATCCCTGGTGACCGGAAGATGGATAAAGCGAATCCCCTCGCGCTCCACCATAGGCCGCAGATCCTGATGATTGGAGACCACTGCAGTGATCTCCATATTTAATTCACCTTTGCGCTGGCGATAGAGCAGGTCGTCCAGGCAGTGGTCGTATTTAGATACCATTAGCAGCGTTTTAACCGCAACTTGTGGGTTGTGAATCTGCCAGTCCATTGTAAATTGTTGGGCAATACTGTCGAACTGACGGCGTATATCATCAATCGCTGGAGAACCCTTCTGGCGGCGAAACACTGCGCGCATAAAAAATTTGTCGGTCGATTCATCATCGAATTGTTCCAGGGCGCAGATATAGCAATCTCTGTCGGCAAGGAAGCTGGTAACGGCTGCAACTACACCAAGCCCAGCTCGGCAGGTGCCAGTGAAAATGTAATTGTCAGCAGTTTGGGGTTTGGTAGTCATGTTATTAGCCTGATTGTAAGTTCAATATTAAGTAGATAAGCCGATATTACCCAACCATTCACTCAGGCGGGGATCATGCATGCTTGATGCTTTGTGGGTCAATGAATTAAGTACGTAGTTAGTATTTTTACTGATCACCCGAAAATCTGCTTATGAAAATCTGAGCCTAAAAAATATCTTCGACTATACAGAATTAAATAGATGTCACAGGTACACTTGTCTTACTCGTACAATAATAATGAATATAATTTCACTGTTGAGATTCGAAAAGCTAGCTTCCTTTTGCTAGGGATTCCAACAGAATTTAACAGGCTGCCGATGAACTATTCAGGGCGTAACCTCGAAAAAGTATCTTACAAGGTTGTGGATAGACATCCAGAGCTCAATCTGGGTTCTAGTATTAAAAGGGTCATTTGCGTTCGGCTGCTTGTTGTCGCAGTCCTTCTCTGTATCCGCGCCGTAACTGCCTATTTCCATCCCGACCTCTTTATGCAATCAAGGGTGCTTAGTACTCAAATAAACTCATTCATCTTCTACCCGGCAAGTGAATTTATCCAGATAAGAGGAGTACTTCTGGAAGCTGTGTTGGCGTGCTACTGTTATGCTTTGATTACTGGTCGATATTATAAACCGATGGCATTGATTGCCATGGTTGTCGCGAGTGCATTTCTGTGGAGCGATATGGAGCTCTTTATGATCTCGTCGGTGACAGAAATAACCACTGTGTCTTTCGCATTACTTGCTATGCGCGTTATCGCCGTTTGGCTTTTGGTTCTAAACTATCTGGATATTCACCGCTAGAAGCTGCATTATTCAGGCATGATTGTCCAGCGCCTGCTATTTCTTATTTTACCCGTCCTATTATCTGGCTGTTCCACCTATCAGCCGACTCAGGTTAATGATGTGTGTAGAATATTCTGGGGTGACACAGATTGGTATGAAGATGCCCGTCGCTCAAGCAAACGCTGGGGTACACCAATTGGCGTTATGATGGCTATTATCAAGCAGGAATCAGCCTTTCAGGCCAAGGTGCGGCCAGATCGGCCCAAGTTTTTATTTATTCCTCTGCCACGCAGATCTTCAGCCTATGGCTATGCTCAGGCTCAGGATGCAGCCTGGAGTGATTATCGCAAGGAAACTGGACACTGGAGTCATGACCGGGATGACTTTGGTGATGCCATTAACTTTGTGGGCTGGTACACCAACAAGTCCCAGAAGCGACTGGGCATCTCCAAATGGGATCCCTACAGCCAGTACCTTGCCTACCATGAGGGTTGGGGTGGCTATTCTCGCAAGTCATTTAATAAAAAGCCTCAGCTATTGAGTGTTGCCAAAAAAGTTCAGCGCCAGGCTGAGGCCTACGGGGCTCAGCTAAAAAAATGCAGTGCCAAACTGGATAAGTCTGTGCGCGGCTGGTTTTTTTGAAATTGTCGCGACGGAGACATCGAGACAGTTCCTTTGCCCGTACAATCACCCGAGAAGAATAAAAAATATGAGAACCCCAATGTCTGAAGACCATGTAGATGTTCTGATTATCGGTGCCGGCCTGTCCGGCATAGGTGCGGCCAGCCACCTTGAGCGTGAGGCTCCCAATAAATCCTACGCTATTTTAGAGAGCCGGGGCGCTATGGGAGGTACCTGGGATCTATTTCGCTATCCGGGCATTAGATCTGATTCCGATATGCACACTCTGGGCTACAGTTTTAAACCCTGGAAGCACGAGAGAGCCATCGCTGATGGTCCTGCTATTCTGGATTATATTCGCGAGACAGCAAGAGAATATGATGTCGAGAAGCATATACGCTACAACCAGCGAGCCACTAAAATATCCTGGGACAGTGACAGGGCAGTCTGGACTGTCACCATTGGGCAAGAGGGCGCCAATGCCAGCACCTTAAGCTGCAATTTTATTTACAGCTGCACCGGCTACTATCGCTACGACCAAGGTTACACGCCAGATTTCCCTGATATAGAGCAGTTTAAAGGCCAGGTTATTCACCCTCAGCTATGGCCTGAAGACTTGGATTATGCCGATAAAAATGTAGTGGTGATAGGTAGTGGTGCAACAGCAATTACTGTGGTGCCGGAGATGGCCAAAACTGCCAAACATGTCACCATGTTGCAGCGCTCTCCCACCTATGTGGTGTCGCGTCCGGGCCAAGATGCCTTTGCGCTGCGCATGAACCGCTGGCTGCCATCGAAGCTGGCCTATCTGGTGACTCGCTGGAAAAATGTCAGCATGCAGGCACTTTTATATCAGTACAGCCGCCGCCGTCCGCAAAAAATGAAAGAGTTTTTGCTGTCTCTGACTCGCCGAGAGCTTAGAGGAGCTGTGGATGTAGATACCCATTTTAATCCTAAATACAATCCCTGGGACCAGCGTCTCTGTCTGGTGCCTGACAGCGATCTGTTCAGGTCACTGCGCAAGGGCACTTCCTCAGTGGTCACCGACCATATCAAGCGCTTTACCAAGACAGGTATTAAACTGGAATCTGGCGATTTGCTGAAGGCCGATATTGTAGTCAGTGCCACAGGTCTGGAGCTTTTGCCTATGGGTGGCATGGAGATTCAGATTGATGGCAAAATCATGGCGCTGCCAGATACCCTGGGTTACCGGGGTATGATGCTGAGCGATATTCCCAATTTTGTACTGGCAGCTGGCTACACCAATGCCTCCTGGACATTGAAATGCGACCTGACCAGTGAATACGTCTGTCGTATGCTCAACCATATGGACAAAAAAGGCTTTGCCTACTGTGTGCCGCGCAATCGCGATCCTGCCATGGAGCGCGTATCATTTTTAGATCTGGCCTCCGGCTATGTGGACCGCTCAATAGATCGCTTCCCCAAGCAGGGTCTTAAATCACCCTGGAAGCTCTATCAGAATTATCTGCTGGATATACTGAGCCTGCGTTTTGGTGCACTGAGCGACAAGGAATTGGAATATGGCAGGATCAAGACTTAGGCCCTGAGAATGCACCTTTTATGCTGGAGGCCTATTTAACTCCAGGAGAAGCATTGTATGAAACATCAACTAAACTCTCTTTTACTACTAATTGCACTGGCCTCTGGTTGGGTTGGAGCGGAACCTAATAATATTATTATCGATGTTAGATCAGACTCTGAATGGGCCGCTGGTCATCTGGAGTCAGCACAGCATTTAGAGTTAGGTTTGGTCGCGAAAAATATAGAAACCCTGGTTGAGGATAAAGATCAGCGGATCTATCTGTATTGCCGCAGTGGCAATAGGTCAGGGCAGGCAAAAGCGATATTGGAGGCTATGGGTTATAGCAATGTTGTTAATGCTGGTGGTGTTGGCAATGCGAGTGAGTTGTTGGGCGAGGATGTTGTTCGGTAGCTTCAGGAGTACCTCAACTTCCAAGGCATAAAAAAAACCCTGCGGTAGCAGGGCTTTTTCAATTGACCTTGTTAGCCAAAGGTTAGGGCGTGGGAGCCTGCTGAGGTCCTGTATCTGCCCAGATACTTTAGAAGTTGATTTGAAAAGCTCTGGTCGGTTACCTGTCTTTAGGCTGTTGCATAAACATATTTAATGTCTATAGTAGTCTGGCTATCTAACGGGATTACACCGATTGAGAGAGCGACTTAGTAGCATTAGCTGGCTGTTTGATTCGACTCATTCAAAAGGGTAACAAAACATTAACTCAAATTTACGGCAGGCCCATGAGTAGATTTACCTTCTTTCTTTGCATAACATTTTCGATCAACATTTTTGCAGATGATAATTTTGATTGTCATTCAACTAACCCTGAACTTGGAGACTCTGCACATTGGGCGGCAACATCTTTAGATTTATTTGCTAAAAATAAATATGAACAAGCAGTTAATACTGTCGATGCTTGTTTTGAGATATTTTCAGTTGATGCTGTTGTTATGCAAAAAGGCTTCAATGCTGAAAATACTAAATTGCCACCCTCTGGCAGGGTGAGTAGAAGTACAAAGGAAAAAATTCATGATAACTGGGCAGTGAACGATGTTTCGGTTGCCTTATGGGCCAAGGCTCGATCTCTAGATAAGATGGGTGACATAGAGCAGGCTAAAATTGCATATGCGCAGTGTATCTTTCTTACTCATGGCAGGGCATGGGACCCTAAAGGCTGGTTTTGGGCGCCTGCAAGCGATTGTATTCAAAGAGGACGCAAGCTTAATAAGTAATCTTGCTGCATCTTGACGTGAAACATAAGTGGGTTACCGCAACTTTCCAGAACATTTCCGAGCCTCATTTTCAGGCCGCCTAAAAAGCCCCAAGACAGGCACCACCCAAGTGGCTGTGGTGTCGTTTTCGGCTAGAGCCTTCTATTTTACAAGGCTCTATCTACTAAATTGGCGCACCCGGAGGGATTCGAACCCCCGACCAAGTGGTTCGAAGCCACCTACTCTATCCAGCTGAGCTACGGGTGCGGTGTTGGTTGCATTGTAGCCTAATTTAGCGTTCCAGGTACTGCAGTTTGTTGGGCACACCATCCCATTCTTCGGCATCTGCTGGTGGCTCTTTCTGTGCGGTGATATTGGGCCATATATCAGCCAGCTCTGCATTTAGCTCCAGAAACACTTCCTGACCTTCGGGTATTTCATCTTCAGCAAAAATGGCATCCACTGGGCACTCTGGCTCACAGAGCGCGCAGTCAATACATTCGTCCGGGTGAATCACCAGGAAGTTGGGGCCTTCATAAAAACAGTCTACAGGGCACACTTCTACACAGTCTGTATGTTTGCACTTGATGCAGTTGTCGCCAACAATAAAGGTCATCTACTGGGTCTCTTGTCTGTTTGGGGTCGCTTTAGGCGCGGCATTATAGCAGGAAGATTTCTGCTGTGAATGCCTGGTTCAGGTTATTTGGTTCTATCTTATACATTAGGTTACCGCTTACGTCAGAGCAGTTTCTTTAGTTCATACACCAGATCCAGTGCCTGCTTTGGCGACAACTCATCGGGGCTCAATGATTCCAGTCGCTTCTGCAGTTCGGGATTGACCGGGGGCAGAAATAATTCTGCCTGACTGGGTTGGGATACAGCATTTACTGAGGGGCTTATCACTCCGGAGCTCCCTGCTTCTAGCAGCGCCAGTTCCTGACGAGCCAGATTAATGACATCTGCCGGGATGCCGGCCAATTTAGCCACTTGAATACCATAGCTCTGGCTGGCAGGGCCATCTTGCACCGAATGGAGAAACACAATGCTGTCGTTATATTCGGTGGCATCCAGATGCACATTAATAGTGCCAGCTACCTTTTCTGGCAGGGCGGTTAGCTCGAAGTAATGGGTCGCGAACAATGTAAATGCTTTGACCTGCTCGGCCAGATAAAAGGCACAGGCCCAGGCCAGAGAAAGGCCGTCGAAGGTGCTGGTGCCGCGGCCTACTTCATCCATCAGCACCAGACTGCGGTCAGTTGCGTTGTGCAGAATATTGGCGGTTTCTGTCATCTCCACCATAAAGGTAGAGCGGCCACCTGCCAGGTCATCGGAAGAGCCTATTCTGGTGAAGATGCGATCGACCAGGCCAATGCTGGCCGAGGTCGCGGGCACAAAGCTGCCGATTTGAGCCAGCAGAACTATTAGCGCTGCCTGGCGCATATAGGTAGATTTACCGCCCATATTGGGGCCGGTGATGACCAGCATTTTGCGGTCATGATTCATCAGCAGATCATTGGCGACAAAGGGGTCGCTGGAAACCTGTTCTACCACTGGGTGGCGGCCTCCTTCTATAGTAATGCCCGGCTCCATCTGTAACCGGGGTTTGCAGAAACTTAGGCTGTGGGCGCGCTCGGCCAGAGTGGCCAGCACATCCAGTTCTGCTATGGCGGCGGCGCAGGTCTGTAGCTGAGCTAAATCCTGGTTCAATGTTTCAAGAAGCTGCTCGTAGAGATGCTTCTCTCGACTGAGCGATCGGCTCTTGGCGCTCAGAGCTTTGTCTTCGAATTCTTTAAGCTCCGGGGTGATAAAGCGCTCGGCATTTTTTAAAGTCTGGCGACGAATATATTCCACTGGCGCCTGATCGCTCTGGCCGCGCGAGATTTCTATATAGTAGCCATGCACGCGATTAAAGCCGACTTTAAGAGTGGAGATACCTGTGGTGGCTTTTTCGCGCTCTTCCATTGCCAGCAAAAACTCGCCGGCGTTGGTATTTAATGCTCTGAGTTCATCCAGCTCAGAATCATAGCCATCGGCAATAACCCCACCATCGCGAATAACCACAGGCGGATTTTCCTGAATTGCACTGGCGAGTAGTTCCACTAAATGGGGCAGTGGTTTGGCACCTGTGGCGAGATGCTGTAAATGGACGACCTCGGCGCTATCCAGTGCGCTAGCAATCTGCGGCAGCACCGCCAGGGAGTCCAGCAGCCGGGTTAAATCTCTGGGTCTGGCTGATCTCAGGGCCACTCTGGTAAGAATTCGCTCCATATCGCCCACCTGTTTTAGATGGCCGTGAAGCGTCTCGTAGAGATAGTTATCCTGCACAGCAGAGATACTGTCCTGTCGCGCCTGTAATGTGCCCAGGTCCTGCAGTGGTCGATTCAACCAGCGACGCAGCATTCTGCTGGCCATACTGGTCGAGCTGTTGTCCAGCACATCAAACAGGGTGTTTTCCTCACCGCCGGTCAAATTGATATCCAGCTCCAGATTGCGCCGACTGGCCGCATCCAGAGCAACTCGGTCCTCGCGGTTTTCGGCGCTGATACTGCGTATATGAGGCAGGTTATTGCGCTGAGTGTCCAGCGCATACTGCAGCAGGCAACCAGCGGCGCTGATGCCCACAGGCAGGTGATCGCAACCAAACCCAGCTAAATCTTTGGTGGCAAATTGCTTGTTGAGTAGTCGTTGGGCACTGTCCAGATCGAACTCCCAGGGAGCGCGGTAGCGAACGCCCGGAGTCTGCTGTAAAAATTCGCCAGTGGTCAGGTCTTCAGAGACCAATAGCTCAACCGGAGTTAGCCGCTTCAGTTCAGCATGTAATTCATCCAGGCTGTCAAGCTGCAGCAGTTGAAAGCGACCGCTGCTCATATTCAATGTGGCCATACCAAACTGATTGTCGCGCTGATTAATAGCGGCAAGCAAATTATCAGTGCGGTCATCTAGCAGGGCCTCATCGGTCAGGGTGCCCGGGGTGAGCACGCGCATAACCGCGCGCTCCACTGGACCTTTGCTGGTTTCCGGGTCGCCAATCTGCTCGCAGATAGCCACCGACAGACCCTGTTTTACCAGCTTGGCTATATAGTTCTCTGCCGCATGGTAGGGCACACCGCACATTGGAATGGGGTTGCCATTGGTTTTGCCTCTGGCCGTTAGGGTGATATCCAGTAGCTGACTGGCCTGTTTGGCATCGTCAAAAAATAGCTCGTAAAAATCCCCCATGCGGTAGAAGACAATATCGTTGGCATGCTCGGCCTTGATGCGCAGATACTGCTGCATCATTGGGGTATGGGGACTGGATTCTGCGGATGCTGTCATAGGGCCACAACCGGGCAAGTTATCTGTCGACGAAAATAAGTGTCTTAGTTTAGACCAAACTGATGGCTATAGCCTATTGAAATAGGCAGTATTGACCGGTAAATCTGGCAATAATATTTAACTTAAGGCATAAGTTCTGTCGATTGTTAAAGTTGGGTAGTAATGCTAAATTGCTGCCCTGCGATGCCGGCACTGGGAACGCTATGGGTGCCAAATATGAATATATTCACAGATACTTGGGGGAAGATAGATGAGCGATTCAGTTACAGTAACTATTGAAGATGGCGTGGCCCGTATTGCAATGGACGATGGCAAGGTCAATGTTCTGGGCTATGCCATGTGGGACTCCCTGGAGGCTGCCTTTGACCAAGCCGAAGAGGCGGGCGCAGTGGTTATTCTGCAGGGGCGCGATGGTATTTTCTCTGGGGGGTTTGACCTCAAGGAAATGAGTAAAGGACCGCAGAATGCTGTGGAGCTAACATCCAGGGGTTCAAAGATGGCGCGTCGCATACTGTCATTCCCCACACCGGTGATTGGGGTGTCAACTGGACACTGCATTGCCATGGGGGCATTTTTAATGCTGGCCTGCGACTATAGAATAGGCGCGGCCGGTGACTTTAAGACAGGGCTGAACGAAACCATGATTGGCATGACTATGCATAACTTTGGTATCGAATTGGCTCGCTACAGAATCCCGCTGCACTACTTTAGTCGCGCAGTAATCAATGCGGAGATATGGAATCCGCAAGATGCTGTGTCTGCAGGGTTCTATGACCGCACGGCGCCGGCGGAGCAACTTGCGGCTGCAGCTGCTATGGCGGCCGAGATGTTTGGCAATCTGAATATGACTGCCTTTAATGGTACCAAAAACAAATCTCGCAAAGATTTACTGGCGTTACTGGATCGCTGTATAGAAATAGATCTGGTAGCCCCTGGCAGCTAACCGACCCAGGGGCCTTTTAGAGACAGAACCCGAGCCAGAGCCAGAGCTGAAATTTTAACTGTCCGCACCAGGTTTAAGCGATTGCTGTGAATTTGGCTCGAAACAGCTATCGGCAGCCTGCAAAGCGAGATACACTTTTGCAATGAATTCTACTATCTCTCAACTATCAGCCGAAATCGGCAAAACCCTGGGTGCCCACAATGCCACCGTGACCTTTGCAGAGTCCTGTACCGGCGGCGGCGTGGCTCATGCCATTACCGCAGTGCCGGGCAGTTCAGCCTGGTTCGGCTCAGGCTTTGTCACCTATGCCAACAGTGCCAAACATAAAATTTTGGGGGTTTCCTCAGAGCTTCTTGATGCGCAGGGCGCGGTCAGCGAACCCGTGGTAGTGCAGATGGCCGAGGGTGCAGTTGCCGCGGCGGGAGCAGACTTTGGCGTGGCCATCAGTGGTATCGCCGGACCCGGTGGTGGCACTGCAGAAAAACCTGTTGGCACTGTCTGGTTCTGCTGGACCGGACCCCAGGGCAGCCTTACTCAGAAGCATTGCTTTTTGGGTGATCGTGCCGAAGTTCGTGAGCAGGCAATCACAATTTGTTTAAAACAACTGTTGCAACAGGTTACTGGTTATTATACTGTATAACCATACAGGTACTGATTAAGTAACCAGTAATTAAAAACACCGCACAATTTTGAGGATACAAATATGGATGCCAATAAATCAAAAGCATTAGAAGCAGCGCTGGGTCAGATCGAACGCCAGTTTGGAAAGGGCACGGTAATGCGTATGGGCGAGGGCGGCCGTCAGGCAATCCCGGCTATATCAACCGGTTCTCTGGGTTTGGATATTGCACTGGGTATTGGCGGTCTTCCCAAGGGTCGAGTCGTTGAGATTTATGGCCCGGAGTCCTCAGGTAAAACAACATTGACACTGCAGGTGATTGCCGAGGCACAAAAAGCCGGCGGCACCTGTGCCTTTATTGATGCCGAGCATGCGCTGGACCCGGTATATGCCGAAAAGCTGGGCGTTAAGGTCGATGATCTGATTGTTTCCCAGCCAGATACGGGTGAGCAGGCCCTCGAAGTCACGGATATGCTGGTTCGTTCTGGCGCCTGTGATGTGCTGGTGGTCGACTCGGTAGCTGCATTGACTCCACGAGCGGAGATTGAAGGCGAGATGGGCGACCATCATGTTGGTCTTCAGGCTAGACTGATGTCTCAGGCACTGCGCAAGCTAACGGGCAATATCAAAACTGCCAACTGTCTGGTTATCTTTATTAACCAGATTCGTATGAAAATTGGCGTTATGTTTGGTAACCCGGAGACCACCACTGGTGGTAACGCACTGAAGTTTTATTCTTCAGTGCGCCTGGATATTCGCCGTATCGGTGCGGTAAAAGATGGTGACGAGATTGTCGGCAATGAAACCCGCGTCAAGGTGGTCAAGAACAAGGTAGCGCCGCCCTTTAAGCAGACAGAGTTCCAGATTCTCTATGGTCGCGGCATTAACCGCAATGGCGAGTTGGTGGATCTGGGAGTCAAACATGGTCTGGTTGATAAGTCCGGTGCCTGGTATGCCTACAAGGGCAATAAAATTGGTCAGGGTAAAGCCAATGTCGGCGTATTTCTTACCGAGAATCCAGAGATTGCTGCTGAGATTGAATCCCATATCAGAGCCAAAGAGCTGGGTGATTTGACTCCGGTACAGGAAACTCCCGAGGTTCCAGAACAGGATTTTACCGAGGAGTAAGCTGGCGCTGAAGCAGGGACAAATAAGGCAGGACAATTAATTCAGGACAATGAAGAGACAGGATGAGGTAATTACCCCAGCTAAAATTCGCTCTGCAGCTATGGATTTACTGACCGGGCGCGAATTTTCCCGAGCTGAGCTGGCCAAGAAGCTGGATAAGCGTTTTGACGCTGACCCAGCTATCAGCGCACAACTGGACCGCCTTCAAGAGGAGGGCCTCCAGTCTGATGGGCGCTTTACTGAGGCGTTTCTGCGCGCGAGAATATACCGCGGTCATGGATTGGCTAGAATACGCATGGATATCCGTCAGAAAGGGATTGCAGACGATTTATTCAATGCCGCGGTGGAGGCGTCAGAGACCGACTGGTTTTCTCTGGCGCGAGAAGTGGCTGAGCGCAAGTTTGGCCGCCACCCGGCTGCAGACCAAAAAGACAGAGCCAAGCGTATGCGGTTTTTACAGTACCGCGGCTTTAATTTTGATCAAATCAAATATGCATTGTCCGCCACTGATGCCGAAGAGTTCTAGTCAGAGCTTGCGGCCAGATAGCCATCAAATAGCTCCACCAGTCTGGGTTCCATATAGCTATGGGCCTGCATATTCAATATAAACCCGCAGTGGCCACCATAATCGTAGACTTCCAGGTTGAGTTTTTCTGGACAGTTAATCTTGTCCAGATCTGATACCGGAATAATGGGATCATCGGACGCGGCGATAAGATGCGCAGGTATGCTTAGTGAGCTGAGTCTGTCGCCGGTCAGGGCATAGGATCTGAAGTAGCTGTCTGCATCCTTAAACTCAGTGTGTCTGGGAACAAAAAACGCATTGAGCTCAGCAAAGGTTTTGGCACCCTCTAGCTCGGGGCCAAAATCATACTCTGGAAAATGCACCAATTTCTTGCGCAGGGATTTGGTCCAGCGATACATAAAGTATTTGCGATAGATAAAAGACCCTTGGTTTAGCGCAGCCATTGCATTGACCGGATCTACCGGTGGGCAAATAGCCACAGCTGCGCTCAGCCCCAGCGCCGAGCCTCGATCAGCGGCAATGCGCAGCGTGAAATTACCACCCAGAGAAAAACCGGCTAGAAATACCGATTGATAGGGCCGTTGATTCAAAAAAATCTCTACTGCATCCCCGACCTCGCCGACCATAGTGGAATTAAACAGCTCTCTGTTGAGATGTTGGGTGTCGCCATGGTCGCGCATATTGAGGCGCAGCACATCATAGCCATGGTCGAGCAGATATTTTGCGGTGGTCACCTGATAAGCCGACTTGCTGGAGCCCTCCCAGCCATGAATCATGACGACTAGAGCCCCTTTTGAAGCAGCCTTTTTCTGAGTGCTTAGGTCGAACTCCGCAGCAAGCCTGACACCATCGTTCGTGGTTAGTATCAATGCTTCTGAATTTAGCCTTTCAGCCAGCCGGTTAGCGCGGCGTTTGCGTGGTCCCACACTGTTGAGTGCGCTCTGAATATGCGGATGACGCAAATAAAAAGGTGGGGTAAATGGGCGTTTTACAGTCATATATAAGGTCAGCAGCGTACTTTTGGGATTATCAGTATTTCTTGAACTGCTCATCATAACTGGGGTCGAAGTTTAAGACCAAGGAATTTGGTTATTCAGGAAGGTATAGTATCAAGGAGATCAGGATGATTAAGATACTGCAGTTATCTGCAATAATAATAGTCACAGCATGTGCGTCAACATTTACCTCAGCCGCCGCAACCACCAGCCCCACAATAGATACCTCCATTAACACCGAGATCGAAAAACCACAGCTATCTCTGGTTGAGCGAATGAAAGCCATAACGCCGGTTAATTATAAAAAATGGAGTATTCGCGGCGGTTGCATCAACTCCAGTCGCATCAAGCGGATCAAGTTTCTCGATGACCGCACCGCACTTCTCAGTCTGGTGGGCAAGAAAAAAGCCGTTCTCAGGTTAGCGTCCAACTGCCCTGGAATTAAGAGACATGGTTTCTCCCATGCCAGTGATGGGCAGAGAATCTGCACCAGATATAGCCGTTTTTCGGTGCTGGGTGGAAGCTATGCCTGCAAGGTTGCATCAATAGACCCCTATCTGGAACTTGAAGACCCGCCTGAGCTGAAAGAATTTGAGTAAATTGATTGGTTTTACTTGCTTCTGCCTGAGGTTTTAGCTTTTCATAGTAGCCCCCATGTTTACTCTGAGGCTATAGATGAAATTAGTAAGGTTCTGTGTGTCTCTGCTGCTATGCACAGCGGCATTCGGTCAGGCCTATTCTGAGGAGAGCCTGCCCGGGGAAGAGTCCGAGTCGACTTCAGTGATTGATCGTATGAAGGCGATTGACGAAGTCAATCCCAAGAGTTGGGGCATTCGCAACAACTGTATTAGCCTATCAAGAATTCGCGGAATCAACTTTAGAGATGATCAGTCCGCCGTTGTGGATGTCGGCCGCGGCAAAGAGGTTCTTATGCGGCTGAAGCGCGAGTGCAATGGCATTAAAACTGAAGGCTTTAAATATCAGCCACGAGGCATGACTATCTGTGCCCGCCATGACTATCTGGAGTTGCTCAGAACCAAACGCATATGCCATATTGAATCGTTTGAACCCTATTTGACCGTTGAAGAGCCGAAGGAAGATAGTAAATGACCGGGTTGCGGAATCTTATTGCTTTACTGGTAGCCTGCCTGACGGCCGGGGAGTTGCAGGCAAATCCCATGACCCTACAGGGCAGTTTGCAGCAAGGTAGTCTGTTATTAGGTACCGTTGAGGCTGGATCCAGTGCCTTTTATCGCGGCCAGTCATTGCCATTGACCGCAGAGGGTCAGTTTCTTTTGGGTTTAGGTAGAGATGCTCCGTCAAGTATTGAGCTACGTATTGTTGATCTTGATGGACTGCAGACCGTGCAAAAGTTTGCCGTGGCCAGGCGCGAGTATCCTATTCAGCGGGTTAATGGCGTGCCCTCGAAAACCGTTACCCCGCCCGAGTCTGATCTGGCGCGAATCCGCAATGACTCCGCGCTTGTTAAATCTGCACGCAAAGAGATCACGGCTAGAGAAGATTTTCTCGATGGTTTCCAAATACCCTTGGTGGGTCCAGTCACTGGGGTCTATGGCAGTCAGCGGGTCTATAACGGCGTGCCGAAAAGCCCCCATTACGGTGTTGATTATGCAGCCCCCACAGGCACAGAAGTACTGGCACCGGCGGCGGGCGTTGTGCGCCTGGCCCACCGCGATATGTTCTACTCAGGGGGAACACTGATTGTTGACCATGGCCATGGCCTCAGCTCCAGCTTTTTGCATCTGAGTGATATTTTGGTGGCTGAAGGCAGCAGAGTTATCCGTGGGCAGCCTATCGCCAAGGTGGGTGCCACAGGTCGAGCTACCGGCCCTCATCTGGACTGGCGCATGAACTGGCACAGAGAACGTGTCGACCCGCAGTTGGTTATGAAGACATTACCTGTTCAATAGCCAGGCCCCCTGATGCACGCAAAAACCGGATAATTCGCTGTGGGCATGGCGATTTGGCTGTATTTTGCGTAAACTAACGCGGTTTTTTAATGGACAAATACAGTGGATAAAGAACTCCTAAGCATCTTGGTTTGCCCCGTCAGCAAAGCTCCTTTGACATACGACCCAGAGGCACAAGAGCTGGTGTGTCGAGCCAGCGGTCTGGCCTACCCGATTCGTGATGGTATTCCGGTTATGCTGGAGACCGAAGCACGACAGTTAGATAGTGACGAAAAACTTAAATAACTGATGCTGTGGGCATTTTACAGGCCCTTTGCCAACAGGTTGCGAGCACCTAATCATGACAACAGAGACTCTATTTGCGCGGATTATTAATCGCGAGATACCGGCAGATATCCTCTACGAGGACGATCAGTGCATTGTTATCAATGATATTGCGCCACAGGCGCCAGTGCATATGCTGGTTATTCCGCGCCAACCACTGCCCAGGCTGGCAGATGCCAGTCAGGCAGATCGCGATATGCTGGGGCATCTGATGTGGGTGGCAGGAGAGGTCGCCCGCCAGTTTGGTGTTGACGACGCTTTCCGTCTGGTGGTTAACAATGGTGCAGATGCAGGACAGACCGTGTTCCATCTGCACCTGCATATTCTGGCCAATAAAGGCAGCGAGAAAACGTTCTCGGAAGCAAATTTATAAGTGGTTCAGCGCTAGACGCTGAGCCCTCAACTGGAAACAAACCATCATGAAAAGCGCCGAAATACGTGACGCCTTCCTAAACTATTTTGCCAGCAAGCAGCATAAGATTATGCCCAGCAGCAGCCTGGTGCCGGGCAATGACCCCACGCTGTTATTTACCAATGCAGGGATGGTGCAATTTAAAGATGTCTTTTTGGGTGAGGATAAACGTGACTACAATCGGGCTGTATCCTCTCAGCGCTGCGTGCGTGCCGGTGGCAAGCACAATGATTTGGAAAACGTAGGCTATACCGCTCGGCACCACACGTTCTTTGAAATGCTGGGTAACTTCAGCTTTGGCGATTACTTTAAACGCGATGCCATTAGCTTTGCCTGGCAGTTTCTTACCGAAGTGCTGGAACTGCCCAAAGAGCGACTCTGGGTCACTGTGCATATCAGTGACGACGAGGCTGCGGAAATCTGGGTCAATGAAATTGGTGTTGATCCCGCACGCCTTTCCCGTCTGGATGAGGACAACTTCTGGCAGATGGGAGATACAGGGCCCTGTGGCCCCTGCACAGAGATTTTCTGGGATCATGGCGAAGACATTCCTGGTGGGCCTCCCGGCAGCGAAGACGACGACCTCGATCGCTATATCGAGATTTGGAATCTGGTATTTATGCAGTTTGAGCGCGACAGCAGTGGCAAGATGACGCCACTACCCAAGCCGTCAATTGATACCGGCATGGGGCTTGAGCGCATCGCCGCGGTGATGCAGGGTGTGCACAATAATTATGATATTGATCTATTCCAGCATCTGATCAAGTCTGCGGCTGAGGTCATTGGCTGCACTGATCTTCAGGAAAACTCCTTAAAAGTGGTGGCCGACCATATTCGCTCCTGTGCATTTTTGGTGGTAGACGGCGTACAGCCCTCAAATGAGGGTCGCGGCTATGTGCTGCGGCGCATTATTCGACGGGCATTGCGCCACGGCCATAATTTAGGTGCCAGCGGTAGCTTCTTCTACAAGCTGGTGGGGCCATTAGCTGAAGTCATGGGCGAAGCCTATCCCGAGCTGATTAGCATGGCCGACGAGATTGCCTCAGTACTTAAAAAAGAAGAGCAGCAGTTTGCGCGTACCCTGGATAAAGGCATGGGTGTGCTTGAAGCTGGCCTTGCCGAGTTGTCAGGCACAGTATTGCCCGGCGAGCTGATCTTCCAGCTTTACGATACCTTTGGTTTTCCAACTGATTTAACCAATGATGTGGCCCGTGAAAAGGGTTACAGCCTAGATATGGATGGCTATGAGACATGCATGGAAGAGCAGCGCAGCAGGGCCCGCTCCGCCAGCCAGTTTGGCTTGGATTACAGCGATAATATCCGCGTTGATGGCAGCACCCAGTTCTGTGGCTATGAAACTTTGGAAAATGACGCCAATATTCTGGCTCTTTATGCCGCTGGCGAACCAGTGGATAGCGCCACACAGGATGCAGAGGTGGTGTTGGTGTTGGATAAAACCGCTTTCTATGCTGAATCCGGTGGCCAGGTAGGCGACTCAGGTTATCTGCAGACCGACTCAGGCAAAATTGAAATTATTGATTGCCGCAAGTCCGGTGATCATCATCTGCATATAGGGCGAGTGCTCTCAGGTGCAATTAAAGCGGGGCAGCAGGTCACAGCCAGAGTCGATAGTACTGTGCGACAGAGCACAGCCCTCAACCATTCGGCGACCCATTTAATGCATGCGGCACTGCAGCAGGTGTTGGGCGATCACGTGGTTCAGAAAGGCTCTCTGGTTGATAGTGAAAGACTGCGATTTGATTTCTCTCACAATGAAGCCGTAACCCCGAAGCAGATTCGTCAGATTGAGCACATAGTCAATCGGGAGATACTGCGCAATAGCAATGTGGATACCGAAGTCATGTCTATGGATGATGCTCGGGACAAAGGTGCCATGGCATTATTTGGCGAGAAATATGGCGATGAAGTGCGTGTGCTGAGCATGGGCGGAGACTTTTCAGTCGAGCTGTGCGGTGGTACCCATGTTTCGCGAACGGGTGATATAGGCCTGCTGCGTATCTCCGGCGAGTCCAGCGTGGCAGCCGGCGTGCGTCGCATCGAAGCGGTCACCGGTGATAAAGCGGTGGAGCTCTGCGACCAGTTGCAGGATACCATTGCAGATGTGTCCAGCCTGGTGCGTGCATCTGGCGGCAATGTGGCCGACAAAGTGCAGCAGCTGGTGGATGATAATCGCAGGCTGCAGAAAGAGATCGAGGCGCTCAAGAGCAAACTTGCCAATGCCTCTGGTTCTGATTTGATGTCAGGCCTTAAACAGATCAATGGCATCAATGTACTATCTACTGTAGTTGAGGGGGCAGATGCCAAGAGCCTGCGCGGAGTGGCCGACCAGGTGCGCTCCAAGCTGGATAAGGGTGTATTCTTCCTGGCTGCGGTAGAGGGAGATAAAGCCGCGTTGGTGGCCGGTGTTACCAGTAATCTGACTGACAGTCTCAAGGCAGGTGATCTGCTCAAGCATGTGACTGCTCAGGTAGGTGGCAAAGGAGGCGGTCGACCGGATATGGCTCAGGGTGCAGCTGCAGATATCAGCGCACTCCCAGAGGCTATGCAATCGGTCTATAGTTGGGTAGAGCAAAATATTAGTTAACGCTTGAGTTGAGGATAGATGAGTTTAATTGTTCAAAAATATGGCGGCACCTCGGTAGGGACCGTAGAGCGTATTCAGGCGGTCGCCGAAAAAGTTGCCAGAGGCCATCGTCTCGGCGATAAATTGGTGGTTGCAGTCTCTGCTATGAGCGGGGAGACCAACCGACTGATTGGCTTAGCCAGAGAAATTGATGCACAGCCCTCTATGCGAGAGATGGATGTGTTGGTCAGTACCGGTGAGCAGGTGACCATAGCCCTGCTGTGCATGGCGTTAAATAAACTGGGCATTGAGGCTCGCTCTTACACTGGTGGCCAGGTGCGCATACTGACCGACAACGCCCATGGCAAAGCACGCATTAAAGAAATTGATGGCCATCGCATTGAAGGGGATCTCGATGCTGGTCGGGTTGTAGTGGTGGCTGGTTTTCAGGGCTCTGACGAAGACGGCAATATTACCACCTTGGGTCGAGGCGGCTCAGATACCACAGCAGTGGCGCTGGCAGCCGCTTTAAACGCCGACGAATGCCAGATTTACACAGATGTTGACGGGGTCTATACCACCGATCCCAGAGTCGTGAGTCGAGCGCAACGACTAGATAAAATTACCTTTGACGAAATGTTGGAAATGGCCAGCCAGGGTTCAAAGATACTGCAGATTNNGGAAAATACAATGTACCACTGCGTGTGATGTCCAGTTTTGAAGAGGGCCCAGGCACGTTGATATCTCTTGAGGATGACGATCAGATGGAAAAAGCAGTTGTTTCAGGCATAGCCTTTAATCGCGACGAGGCAAAACTCACAATCCGTGGTATCCCCGATCAGCCGGGCGTCGCCTACAAAGTCTTGGGCGCCATCAGCGCAGCCAATATTGAGATTGATGTTATTGTACAGAATGTGGCCAAAGACAACTCGGCCACGATTACCTTTACAGTGCATCGCAATGATCTCAGCCAGGCCGAGACTCTGTTAAAGCAGATTGCCGAGGACCTGGGTGCTGAGGAAATAGATGCAGATGATCAAATTGCCAAGGTGTCCATTGTAGGTGTTGGTATGCGCTCCCATGCAGGTGTGGCTGCAACCATGTTTGAAGCCTTGGCTAACGAGAACATTAATATCCAGCTGATCACCACTTCGGAGATTAAAACCACCGTGGTTATCGAAGAGCGTTACCTGGAGCTCGCAGTGCGTGCCTTGCACTCAGGCTTTGGACTGGACGCTCCCAGCACAGATCAAGCCTAATCTTTGGACAAGAGTCGTAAAAGCTGTTAGATTCGAAAATCGCACAGAGATTTGAAAATCTGTGAGAAAAAGCAGTAAGGACATCCCACCTGAGGTAGCGGTGGATTAAGGACAAAGACACCCTCCATAGAATGGTAGGGCAGCAGTGTAGGAGCTTGCTATGTTAATACTGACGAGAAGAGTCGGAGAGACTCTTGTAATTGGTGATGAAGTTACCGTAACCGTATTAGGTGTTCGTGGAAACCAGGTTCGACTAGGGGTGAATGCACCAAAAGAAGTCGCCGTGCATCGCGAAGAAATTTATCAGAGAATTCAGATGGAAAAAGGCGGCGAAAAAGCCCCTTCAGACGATAACAGTCTTTGATTTTTTCACCGATGTGATATTATGCCGCCGCTACCGCAGGGCGGCATAGTCGTTTCTAAATAGCGGTAATATTTGGACAAAAAGTTTACGGAGAAATGGCCGAGTGGCTCACAAAATGCGAATGCATTTTGGACGCATGCAGGGCGGTCTCGAAGAGACAAGAAGCGAGAGCTTCGCAGCAATGCGCGACCGGGCGCGACTTATAGCAGTAAGTAAATACCGGAAGACAAGTTTACGGAGAAATGGCCGAGTGGCTGAAGGCGCGCCCCTGCTAAGGGCGTATACGTTAATAGCGTATCGAGGGTTCGAATCCCTCTCTCTCCGCCAATTGCCATACCCAAGCCCATGATAACAAAGCATTTAAATCACTTCTGCCCTTGCTGATCAGGCATCTTGTACCACTTCTTGTACCACCTGTTTTTGAACTTCTTTATCCAAGCTAACAAACATTCTACTTAGCGCAGCTTTTGTGGGCCGGGCAGGACACCACCCCACCCCTACCCTATATATAGTACTGCTCAGACATTTTGAGTTTT
>DDCQ01000075.1:979-3627 GCA_002334915.1 Porticoccaceae bacterium UBA2002 | reverse complement strand
CCCTTGGCATCGAACACCACTACTACCGTGCTCTGCGGGTAATCCTTTAGCAACCGCCGCATCATATTAATCACACCTTTTACGGCACCCGTCGGCACACCTTTGCTGTTGGTTAGCGGTGGCAACGCATGGTAGGCGCGGTACAGGTAGGAGGATCCATCAACGAGAATCAGCGGGGTTTTAGTGTCCATATTTTCCATAATATTCAATATGATTGAGTGGGTTTTAGCGGTAATTTTTATCTGACCAGAGGATACACGATTTACTCGAAACAGGCCTTAAATTGCGCCACCAGCCCGGTCATAAATTTGCCATAACTGTCATCAGTTAATGGCTGATCAAAACCCTGTGGATCGAGAATCTTCAGAGGTAACTGCAGTTCTCGGGCAAGCACCTTTGCGTCTTTATCTGCGTATTGCGGTTCGATAAAAATACAGCTGGCAGCGGCTTCGCTAGCCTGCTGACGAAGTAAATATTGGCTTCTGGCACCCTGACTTGCGCCACTGGCATCGCGAATAGAGTGCCCCTCAGCAAGCTCAAACGCCGTAACAAAATGCGCAAAGGCATCATGATGGGTAAGGTAGCTTTTCTTTTTGTAAGGCTTGAGCTCTACTTTAAGCTGCTCTATCTGCGCAGAATCAATAATCGGAAAGATCGGTAGATTCAGCCGCTGCTGAATGCTGTTAGCGACAATATTGGCATTGGCTGGATTTAGCCAGACATGTGGATCGAACTGCAGATGCTCATGATGGTGGTGATTTTTATGCGCTTCTTTATTGGCTTCTTTTTCAGAATCACCATGGTCAGCTGGCAGCAGGTCCAATTCCATCACTGTTATTCGTTTTGCTTCAGACAACAGTGCCATCGGCTTGCCGATGCGCGCCTCGAAACCATCACCGATCCAGATAATAAGTTCCGCCCGCTCTATTTTCTTTAACGCGGAGACCGGCAACGACACTTCGTGAGCCGATTGCACCGCAGATTGCAGATATTCAACTCGGGCATTATCGGCCACAGCGGATTTGGCAATAATTGCCAGGGGTTTGATGGTCGTGATAATTAGCGGCTTTTGCTGTGCAGTTGGAGTCTTTTGTGGCTCATCAGCCACTGCCAGAAAGCTGCTAAAAAGCACCACTGAAGCTATCACCGCGAAACATACGTTATACTGTATCTTTTTAACTATTGACAAGATTATTCCTTACATTCAAGCTAAGTGGTCGAAGTTTAATTGATTTATCGTTGTTATGTTATAACTTAACATTAATTTAGGCCGGAATATTAAGGCTAACTTTTAAATAGAAAAATTATGCTGACCAATTCAAAATTAGTCCACCATTCTCACGACCATCGACGCTGTATCAATGCTGCACTGGCTCGCGCCAATGACTTATGCGACGCAGAAAATCACCGCTTAACACCAACCCGCGAGTCTGTTCTGCGGCTTTTATGGCAGAGTCACCGACCAATGGGAGCCTATCAGCTTCAGGACCAGCTGGCGAAAATCTCCGGCAAACCTATAGCCCCACCGACAATCTACCGGGCCATTGAATTTCTGCTTAAGGTTGGCTTAATACACCGTATTGCCTCGCTTAATGCCTATATAGGCTGTCCTTTCCCGACCAGTGATCACAGCAACTTGTTTATGATCTGCAACGGCTGCGGCAGTGTCGCTGAAGTGGCTCTAAATAGTATTAACGGTCTACTTAAGAGCGCCAGCGAAAAAGCCAACTTTACCCTACAAGACCAGTCTCTTGAGCTTTTTGGTCTGTGCCCTAATTGCAGTTCAGAACAGGAACAAGAGTAAGATCATGAATAAACGCCCGCTTATTACTCTGGACAAGGTCAACAAGGCCTTTGCCGAGCGCCCAATACTGCAGAATATTTCCATGCAGCTAATGCAGGGGGAGATTACCACATTGATTGGCCCCAATGGGGCCGGAAAATCGACGCTAGTACGGCTTATTCTCGGCCTTATTCGTCCGGACAGCGGTTCAATTACCCCTGCAGCTGATTTAAAGGTTGGCTATATGCCGCAAAAGATCAGCATTGACCCAAGCCTGCCCATTTCTACCGGTCGTTTTCTACAACTGGCAAATACCTCTCATAAAGCCTGCCATGAGGCGTTGGAGATGGTGGGTATAAGCCATCTGGCTGCATCACCGATTCAGATGCTGTCCGGTGGCGAGCTTCAGCGAGCGCTGCTGGCGCGGGCAATTTTGCGCAAACCCAATTTCCTAGTGCTTGATGAGCCGGTTCAGGGGGTTGATGTCACCGGCCAAAATGCGCTGTATGAAATGATTGGCGAGCTATCTAAGTCGCTAAACTGCGGAATTTTAATGGTTTCCCATGATTTACATCTGGTGATGTCGGCGACCGATCAGGTTATCTGCCTCAACCAGCATATTTGCTGTCAGGGTCATCCGGAGCAGGTCACCCAGGATCAGGCTTATATAGATATCTTTGGCCAGACTACGGCTATCTATGCCCATCAGCACGATCACCAACACAGCATTCACGGTGAGGTGCTCGACAAACAGGGCAAGCACCAACATGGGGAGGGCTGCAGCCATGACTGATTTTTTACTCTATGCCTTGCTCGCTGGATTGGGTGTTGCTTTGGTTGCCGGACCTCTGGGCTGCTTTGTGGT
>DDCQ01000075.1:0-827 GCA_002334915.1 Porticoccaceae bacterium UBA2002 | reverse complement strand
CTCAGCCACTCGGCTCTGGCAACAGGTCTGGTGCTAATCTCGCTGCTGCCAGATGTGCGGGTGGATCTGATGTCGTTGCTATTTGGCGATCTACTCTCGGTAACCAAGAATGATCTCTGGGTGATCTATGGTGTCGCGGGAACGGTTGTAGTTCTGCTGTTGTGGCTGTGGAAGCCGCTGATCAATATTACTGTCCACGAGGAGCTGGCCAGTGTTGAGGGGGTTAAAACCTCCGCAGTGCGCACAGCGCTAATGTTGATAACGGCTCTGGTGATTGCCATTGCTATGAAAATTGTCGGCGTACTGCTGATTACAGCGCTGCTGATTATTCCCGCAGCTACTGCGCGACGAGTGAGCAGCACCCCGGAGCAGATGGCGGTGATGGCAAGCTTGATTGCCATGTTAACTGTTGTGATGGGGTTGGCTATGTCTTGGTATAGCGATACGCCAGCAGGCCCCTCTGTGGTGGTCTGTGGCGCATTGCTCTTCACCCTTTCGCTGGTGGTTAAGCCGCGAAGTTAACGGGCAAAAGTGTCTTTAATCGAACGCCAGGTCTGGCGCATAGCAACTTCACCGTGAGGCGCTTTAAAGAACCCATGGTAGTGACCCTTGGGATTGATCAACACCACTTGAGTGCTGTGATCGACAGTGTAGTTGTTGTCACCTAGATCTACCTTGGTGTAGGCAATAGTGAGCTGCGTACTGAGACCCAAAATAGAGTAGGGGTTGCCTGTGACGCCAATGAAGTCTTCGTTGAAGTAGGGCACATAGAGGGCCATTTTCTCAACGGTGTCGCGCTCGGGATCCAGAGACACCATCACGATCTG
>DDCQ01000110.1 GCA_002334915.1 Porticoccaceae bacterium UBA2002 | reverse complement strand
GGCATTCTACTGTTTATTATCGCCACTCTGGCACTGATTTTCCGCAAGCTGCGCTGGGTTGTGCTGCCTCTGGTCACCTGTACCCTCTGCCTGGTAACCATTCTTGGATTCCTTAGCTGGATCGACTGGCGACTGACAGTTATTTCGTCCAACTTTGTTTCGCTGCTGTTGATTATCACCCTGGCCCTCTGCATCCACCTGATTGTGCGCTACAGAGAGTTGCAGGCCCAGTCGCCAGAGGCCGAGCAAAAGCAGCTGGTGACTCAGACTGTTATCTCCATGGCCAAGCCCTGCCTGTATACAGTGCTGACTACAATTGTTGCCTTTACCTCATTGGTGGTAAGTAATATTCGTCCGGTTATCGATTTTGGCTGGATGATGACCATGGGTATTACTCTGGCCCTGATTATGGCCTTTGTGGTTATTCCCGCCGGCATGATGCTGTTTGGCAAAGGTGCCGCCACAGATAGCAGAGATAATAGTGCCGCCTTTACCACCAGATTCGCCTGGTTTACCGAGCATTACGGCTCTCTGGTGCTGCTTATCGCCGCCGGTCTAACCGCTCTCTCGGCCTACGGGATTTCGCAGCTTGAGGTGGAAAATCGATTTATCGATTACTTCCGCAGCGACACTGAGATTTATCAGGGTATGGAGATTATAGATACGGCGCTGGGTGGCACTACGCCACTGGATATTATTATTCAGGCACCCACATTTGCCGCCCTGCCCAATGTCGTCGACGCCGGAGCTTCTGATGAATATGAACAAGAGTACGCTGAAGAATATGCAGATGACGAGTATGCCGCAGATGAGTATGCAGAGGATGAGTACGGCGAGGATGAGTACGCAGACAGTGATAGTGATGCAGAAACAGAATTAAAAGACAGCTACTGGTTTTCATCTGCCGGACTTGCCGACCTCGGCAAGCTGCAAGACTTTCTCGAAGCTCAGCCAGAAATCGGTAAAGTCAGCTCACTGGTGCAAATCTATCAGGTGGCCTCCGACCTCAGTGGTCATAAGCTCAATGATTTTGAGCTGGCCTTTATGCGCCAGAGTCTCAGCGATGAAATTTATCAGCAGATAGTAGCGCCCTTTCTTCTCGAAGATATCGATGAGGCGCGTATTCAGTTGCGAGCCATGGAAACCGCTGGTCTGAGGCGGGCCGACCTGCTGGCCAAGATCAATGACTTTGCTGTCAATGAGGTGGGCATTGCTCAGGCGGATATCCGCTACACCGGCCTGCTAGTGCTGTATAACAATATGCTGCAGAGTCTCTACAAGTCTCAGATTCTAACCCTGGGCGCTGTGTTTATCGGCATTATGCTGATGTTCCTGGTGCTGTTCCGCTCGCTAAAGATTTCGCTGATCGCCATGCTGCCAAACTTCCTGGCGGCGGCGGTTGTGCTGGGAGGCATGGGCCTGTTTGCTATTCCACTGGATATGATGACCATTACCATTGCCGCCATTACTGTGGGCATTGGTGTGGATCATTCGATCCATTACATCACCAGATTTAGACGGGAATTTGCTGTGCAGAGTAATTATCTGCAGTCTATGCACCGGGCCCATGCCAGTATTGGTCAGGCATTATTTTATACCGCCATTACTATAATCGTGGGCTTCTCGATTCTGGCTCTGTCTAATTTTATCCCGTCAATTTATTTTGGTTTGCTCACTGGCCTTGCCATGACCGCAGCTCTGCTCGGCTCTATGACTCTGCTGCCCAAGTTAATTTTGATGACTCAGCCATTTGGGGAAGAAACTGTCTCTGACTCTCAGACAGTCCCAGGACAGTAATCTATGCCCCTAGTGACACTGCAAGATATTTATCTCAGCTATGGCCAGCCGCCGTTAATCGACCATATTAATCTGGTGATTGAGCGCGGTGAGCGGGTCTGTCTGATCGGTCGCAACGGCGCCGGCAAATCAACTTTGCTAAAGATCCTCACCGGCCAGATTACTGCCGACGACGGTGTCCTAAAGCGCACTGCCGGAGTTAAGATTGCCCAGCTGGAGCAGTCTGTTCCCGAGGATGCCCAGGGCAGTGTTTTTGATGTTATCACCCAGGGTCTTGGCGCTGAGGGGGAGCTAGCCAAACGCTATCACCATCTTATTCTCGAGCTGAGCAATGACCCCAGCGACCAAACCATGCGCGATCTTGAAGAATGTCAGAGCGAGCTGGACAGAGTCAATGGCTGGGATATTAACCAGCGCGTAGAATCCATTATTACCAAGATGGATCTGGATGCAGATGTAGATATTGCCAGCCTTTCCGGTGGCTACAAGCGCCGCGTACTGCTGGCTCGCGCTCTGGTCTGTGATCCCGATCTGTTGCTGCTGGATGAGCCCACTAACCATCTGGATATAGACGCCATTCAATGGGTTGAGCAGTTTCTGCTTAAATGGGAAGGCTCGTTATTATTTATCAGTCACGACCGCCGCTTTATGGATAATCTGGCTACGCGCTTTATCGAGATAGATCGCGGCCAGCTGGCAGAATTTAACTGTAACTACGCCACCTATCTGCAGCGCAAAGAAGAAATTCTCGAAGTTGAAGACAGGCAGAATGCACTTTTTGACAAGCGTCTCTCCCAGGAAGAGGTGTGGATTCGCCAGGGTATTAAGGCTCGTCGCACCCGCAACGAGGGCAGGGTGCGCGCACTGGAGTCCATGCGCCGCGAGTATGCCGATCGCCGCAAGCGCCAGGGCACAGCGCGCATGGATATTCAGCAGGCAGACAGGTCTGGCAAGATTGTCGCCGAGGCAGACAATATCAGTTTCGCCTTTGAGGGCGACCAGCAGCCGGTGGTGCGCAACTTTTCCACATTGATTCAGCGGGGCGACAAGGTCGGATTTATTGGTCGCAACGGTGTGGGCAAAACCACCTTGATCAAGCTGCTGCTGAGTGAGTTAACGCCTCAGCAGGGGTCAATAAAAACCGGCACCAATCTCAATGTTGCTTATTTTGATCAGTACCGCTCGGCTCTGGATGAAGAAAAAACGGTGCAGGACAATGTGTCCGGCGGTCGCGATATGCTGGAAATTGGTGGCAAGCCAAAACATGTTATCAGCTATCTGCAAGACTTTTTGTTTGCCCCCGACCGTTGCCGTCAACCGGTCAAGGCGCTGTCTGGTGGTGAACGCAATCGCCTGTTGCTGGCCAAGCTATTTACTCAGCCATCCAATGTTCTGGTACTCGATGAACCGACCAATGATCTCGATATAGACACATTGGACCTGCTCGAGGAACTGCTTATCGATTATAAGGGCACGATTATTCTGGTCAGTCACGACCGCGCCTTTCTCAATAATGTGGTCACCAGCACCCTGGTTTTTGAGGGCAATGGCAACATTAATCAGTATATAGGTGGCTACGATGACTGGCTGCGTCAGCGCAAAACCGAGCAGCCCGCCAGTTCCCAGCAACCCTCCAAGGTTCAGGCCAAGACTGCCACAGCCAGCAAAAAACTGTCCTATAAAGATCAGCGAGAGCTGGACAATCTGCCCCTGGAGATTGAAAACCTGGAGACACAAATCGCGGAAATATCAGAGCTGATCAGTCAGCCAGACTTTTACAAAGGCGATCGCACTGAAACAGCCAAAACCGAAACTAGCCTGTCTGAACTTCAACAGCAGCTCAGCCACTGCTACGAGCGCTGGGAATCGCTGGAAAATCTATAAACTATTTAATTGCAGAGCTACCATAGCGAAACACCTCCGTTAGCTTTAAAATCGATACCCTGTTGCACAGTTTAATAACCGGATACCCTATAAAATCCTATGACCACAGTGAAATCTCCCCTAGTACTGGTAATACTCGATGGCTTTGGCTACAGCGATGACCCAAAATACAACGCAATTGCCGGCGCCAATGCCCCAGTGTGGGAAAAGTTGTGGAGCAATAATCCCAAGACTCTGATTCATACCTCTGGTCTGGCCGTGGGCTTGCCCGATGGGCAAATGGGCAATTCCGAAGTAGGTCATATGACCCTGGGCGCTGGGCGTGTGGTCTACCAAAATTTTACCCGCATCAACAAAGCTATTGCCGACGGTGATTTTTTTACCAACCCGGTGTTTTGTGACGCCATAGATAAGGCAGTAGCCATCGACAAGGCTGTGCATATTATGGGCTTGCTGTCTCCAGGCGGTGTTCACAGCCACGAAGACCATTTAAATGCCATGCTGGAACTGGCCGCTCAGCGCGGAGCAAGAAAAGTCTATATCCACGCCTCTCTCGATGGCCGCGACTGCCCGCCACGCAGCGCCAAACCCTCATTGGAAAAAACCCAGGCACTGTGTAGCAAACTTGGCGTGGGTCGCATAGCCTCTATTGTGGGCCGCTTTTATTCCATGGACCGCGACAATCGCTGGGACCGAGTAGAGCAGGCCTATCGCCTGATGACCCAGGGCCTGGGCAATCACAGTGCCAGTGATCCAATCAGTGCATTGGAGGCAGCCTATGCCCGGGATGAAAACGATGAGTTTGTGCAGGCCACTACCATTGCCGGCCCTGGCGAGAGCCCGGTGGCTATAGAAGATGGCGATGCGGTGATCTATATGAACTTTCGCCCCGACCGCGCCAGAGAGATTACCCATGCACTGGTCGACACAGACTTTAGCGGTTTTGAGCGCGCCACTGTGCCTAATATGTCGACCTTTGTTATGGCCACAGAATACGAAGCTAATATTCAGGTACCCTGCGCCTATCCGCCAGAAACCCTGGTCAACTCGCTGGGCGAATATCTGGCCGCCAATCATAAACAGCAACTGCGCATTGCCGAGACGGAAAAGTACGCCCATGTCACCTTCTTCTTTAGCGGCGGGCGAGAGACCCTTTACCCGGGCGAAGAGCGCCTGCTAATTCCATCTCCGGATGTCAGTACCTACGACCAGATGCCCGAGATGAGCGCCCCGGAAGTGACAGAAAAACTGGTGGAGGCTATTGGCAGTGGCAAGTTCGACGCCATTATCTGTAACTATGCCAACTGCGATCAGGTGGGGCACACCGGTGATTTTTCAGCTTCCATTAAAGCAGTGGAAGCTGTTGATGCCTGCCTGGCGCAGGTTCTGGATGCAGTATCCAACGCTGGCGGCGAACTGCTGATCACCGCCGACCACGGCAATGTTGAGGAAATGTTCGACGAGTCCAACAACCAACCCCACACTCAGCACACCACCTTGCCTGTACCCCTGGTCTATGCCGGGCACCGCCAACTCAGCCTGGATAGCGATGGCTCACTGGCCGATATCGCCCCTACCATGCTGGCGCTGATGGGGTTGCAGCAACCGGTCGAAATGACCGGCCGCTCTCTAGTTCTCTGATGACCATACCTGCAGCGAGAGAAAATTGGGCATTGCTATTGCGCTCTGTCTCCAATGGCTTGCTGCTAATATTTTTGCTGGCGCTGGGTGCAATGGCCAGCGCTGACCAGGAGCAAGAGCAGGAGCTGGATAATCTCAAGCGCTCCATTTCCAGCCTGGAAAAAAAGCTGGAAGATCGCGACAAAGAGCGCAATAGCCTGCAGAGCGAGCTCAAAAAAGTCGAGCTGGAAGCCAGCAAAATCAACAGCAATGTGCGCCGTCTGCGCGGCAAAATCAATAAGCTGGAAAATGAGCTCAAAGACCTCAGCCGTCAGGAAAGAGATTTACAGTTGGGTATCAGTGGTCAGAGCGCCGCTATTGTCGAACAAATTGCCGCCGCCTATAAGCTGGGCAATCAGGAGCCCATTAAACTGCTGCTAAACCAGGAGGACCCCCAGAAGATAGCCCGGGTGTTTAAATACTATGATTATTTTCTGCAGGCGCGCACAGAGAAAATTCAGCGCTATAAAAAAGATGTCGATGAACTGGCGGCGATAATTGCCGATATAGAGAGCCAAAAGCTGCGCCTGACTCAGTCCCGCAAGGAATTAGAGACAGATAAAACCAAACTGGCCCGCCAGGCCAAGAAGCGCAAAGATACTCTGAATAACCTGCAATCCTCATTGCGTACCGATAAAAAGAAACTCAGCAAACTCAAAAAAGAGCGGGGCAAATTGGAAGAACTGCTAGCCGCCGTAAAACGTGCTGCTGCGGACTTGGTCCTACCCTCTAATTACGAGTCCTTTAACTCTCGCAGAGGCCAGCTCAACTGGCCCCTAAAAGGGCGGGTAGCCCACAGCTTCGGCAGCAGGAGAAGCGGAGAATTGCGCTGGGAGGGCTGGCTGATAGGGGCCAAAGCCGGTGATGAGGTCAAAGCCGTACATCAGGGTCGCGTAGTCTTCTCCAACTATCTGCGCGGGTTTGGATTGCTGGTTATTCTAGATCATAGCGATGGCTATATGACCCTCTACGCACATAATCAGGAGCTGCTCAAAGATACCGGCGACTGGGTGCAGAGCAATGAGATTCTATCCCGCGCCGGAGATACTGGCGGCCTGGATAAACCAGCACTGTATTTTGAAATTCGCAAGGACGGCAATCCGGCTGATCCAAAATCCTGGCTGGGCAATCGCTAGGCTTTAGGCCTATAGTTGAAGCACTGTATTCAATAAACTTATTGGCCATAAGGCTCTATGCAACCAAGCGGCAGTTTTAGACTCCAAGCTAGGTCAGTTTAAGGAAATCATCTATGTTAAGAATATTATTAAGCCTGTCTATGGGGTTTATTTTTCTCTCTTCGCTAGCTCAGGCCGACGAGCCAAATACTGAAGTGGCGGCCACAGAATCACAGCCCATCGCAGAACAGGACCAGCGCCTGCCCCTGCGGGAGCTGCGTCTTTTTACCCAGGTCTTCGAACAGATTCGTCAGGGTTATGTAGAGGAGGTGAGCGATACTCAGCTGTTGGAAAACGCCATCGCCGGACTGCTCACAGAACTGGATCCCCATTCGGTCTACCTCAATGAGGAGAGCTATGGTGATCTGGAAGAAAACTCCTCTGGCGAATACGGTGGTCTGGGTCTGGAAGTAGCCACCCAGGACGGTGTGATTCGCGTGGTATCACCCATTGATGACAGCCCCGCTGCTGAGGCTGGAATTGAGGCGGGAGACCTAATAATCAAGATGAACGACAACCCTGTACGTGGCATGAGTCTACAGAAAGCCATAGAAAAAATGCGCGGCGAGCAGGGCACCAGTATCAAGCTCACGGTATATCGCGAGGGCGAAGATGACACCATGGATATAGATGTGGTGCGCGATATTATTCAGGTCAGTGCTGTGCGCAACCGTCTGCTAGAGTCTGGTTATGGCTATGTGCGGATTGCCCAGTTTCAACGCAAATCCGGCAGCGACTTTGTCGATGCACTGCAAGAGCTTAAACAACAGAGCGAGCAGGAGAACCCATTAAAAGGCCTGGTAATTGATCTGCGCAATAATCCCGGTGGCCTGGTGCCTGCCTCTGTCGAGATCGCCGATGCACTTATAGACAGCGGCACCATTGTCTACACCGAGGGCCGCCTGCCTAGCTCTAACCAGAGCTTTGACGCTACACCGGGCGATATGCTCGAAGGCTTGCCGGTGGTGGTACTGATCAATGGCGGCAGTGCCTCAGCCTCAGAGATTGTTGCAGGTGCACTACAAGACCATGGCCGCGCCGCAATTCTGGGTACCCAGAGCTTCGGCAAAGGTTCTGTGCAAACAGTAGTCCCCCTGGGTGATGGCCGCGCCGTCAAATTAACCACCGCAAGATACTTCACCCCCAACGGTCGCTCCATTCAGGCCGAGGGCATTGTGCCCGATATCACTGTGGAGCGAGCAGAAATCCGCCCCTACAACTTTCGCCAGCGAGTCCGTGAAGCAGATCTGGAAGGCCATTTAGAAACCATGGAGGAGGATAGCAAACCTGCGGATGCAGACGATGATGGCGAGTCTAAAGAAGATCTAAGCGCAGACAATCAACTCTATGAAGCCGTTAACCTGCTGAAAGGGTTTTATCTGCTGGGCGCCAAGCCCTGAGTAACAGGGAGAGCCCTAATACATGTGAGGAATTCAGGTAGACACTCCCTTAAGAAAACGCCGCATAAGCGGCGTTTTTCACTTAGGCGACTGTTGCCTCGGCAATTGGTGACGAACTGGTCAGTGCCACATTGTGCAGATGCAAATCGCGCTGGGGGAAAGGAATGGAAATTCCCTGTGCGTCCAGGGCCTTTTTGGCGGCTTCGGTGATATTAAAGTATACATCCCAGTAATCCGCTGTATTTACCCAGGGGCGGCAGACCAGATTGACTGAGCTGTCTGCAAGTTCCACCACAGCAATGGTGGGCGCGGGATCTTGAAGCACTTTGGGCTCCGCTGCCACAACAGATTGCAGCACGGCTTTGGCGGCATTTATATCATCGCCGTAACCCACCCCAAAAACCAAATCTACACGGCGGGTGTCATTGGCAGAATAGTTGGTGATATTGCCGCTGATCACACCACCATTGGGCACAATAATTTTTTTATTGTCCGGGGAGTGAAGTTCGGTGGTAAATATTTGAATCTTTTGTACCACCCCGGAGACCCCGGCAACTTCAATAAAGTCACCAACCTTAAACGGGCGGAAAATAAGAATAAGTACACCGGCTGCAAAGTTGGCCAGGGAACCCTGCAGAGCCAAGCCAACTGCCAGACCAGCTGCACCCACTATGGCAACAAAGGAAGCGGTCTGAATGCCCAGCTGTCCGAGGGAGGCGATCACCACAAAGATTATTAGTACCCAGGAGACCAGACTGCCGACAAAATGCTGAATAGCGGGGTCAACATTATTTTTTGCCAGTACCCTTTGCACAATATTAGCGATTTTTTTGGCCACCCATTTACCAACAATAAAGATTGTCAGCGCCAAAATTACCTGAACCCCATAGAGCATTGCCAGCTCTACTATTCCTTCAATGGCCTCATCCATAATCAAAATCCTTTTAATCCCAACAAGTCTGCCCAATCTTTAGAATTGGGCGTTCCTATTAAAAGTAGTCGATTAATGGACTATACGCGAGCAATTAAAAGTAATTTTAAAGACAAATTTTAGAGCAGCCTCAGCTGCCATCAATATCCAGTTTATCTACTTTTTGGAACCCGCGGGGCAGCTTGTGCCCGCGACGGCCGCGCTCACCGCGATAATGTTCAAGGTCCTTCTCTTTCATCACCAGATAGCGTTTACCCGAGTGCACCACCAGGGAGCCGCCCTCGGGAATAATACCGTAGTCGATAACAAACTCTTCGCGAGACTGGAGGCGAGAGCCGGGAATATTAATAATCTTATTGCCTTTGCCCCGGGCCAGTTCCGGCAGATCCGCAATCGGGAACACCAGCATACGCCCCTCATTGCTGACCGCAGCAATCAGTGCGTTATCAGTATTAACCATCTGTGGTGACAGTATGCGCGCGCCTTTGGGTATTGATACCACCGCTTTACCGGCCTTGTTCTTGGTAAATAGATCACCAATTTTGGCAATAAAACCGTAACCCGCATCTGTGCCCATAAGAATTTTCTGCTCATCGGCACCCATAACAACATCGGTAAATAGCGCGCCCGGCGGCATTTTTAGCCGACCTGTGGCCGGCTCACCCTGACCTCGCGCCGAGGGCAATGTGTGCCCGGGCAGCGCGTAGTAGCGGCCAGTGGTGTCCTGCAGGAAAACATTCTGGTTACTCTTGCCCTTGGCCGCCGAGAGAAATTTATCGCCGGACTTGTAGCTCAGACTAGTCGGGTCAATGTCATGGCCCTTGGCGGCACGCAGCCAACCTTTATCGGAGAGTACTGCGGTGATTGGTTCGGCGGTCATCAGATCTTTTTCATTAAAGGCCTGGGCTTCGCCGCGCTCGGTCAGTGGTGAGCGTCGCCCATCGCCAAACTCTTCGGCGGTGGCTTTAAGTTCTTTTTTGACCAGTGTTTTTAGGCGAGCTTCGGAACCCAACAATAACTCTAGCTCAGCTTTCTCCAGTGCCAGCTCTTCCTGTTCGGCACGAATCTTAACTTCCTCAAGGCGCGCTAACTGGCGTAACTTGGTGTCGAGAATATATTCAGCCTGAGTATCGGACAGTGCAAAACGCTGTATCAATGCGGCTTTGGGTTCTTCTTCAGTGCGAATAATATGGATAACTTCGTCAATATTTAAAAAAGCAATCAACAGGCCATCTAATAGATGGAGCCTCTTCTCGACCTTTTGCAGACGGTAGTCAAGACGGCGTCTGGTGACATCGGTGCGGAAGCTGAGCCAGTCCTTAAGAATGCGACGCAGATCCATCACTGCCGGGCGGCCATCGATACCAATAATATTCATATTGATGCGATAGCTGCGCTCAAGATCAGTGGTGGCAAACAGATGGTCCATCAGCGCATTGATATCTACCCGGTTTGAACGCGGGGTGATCACAAGCCTGGTGGGATTTTCATGGTCCGACTCATCGCGCAGATCTTCCACCATGGGTAGCTTTTTATTGCGCATCTGTGCAGCAATCTGCTCGAGAATTTTAGATCCGGAGGCCTGGAATGGCAGCGCGGTAACAATCACATCGCCATCTTCTTTATTCCAGATAGCGCGCATCTTGACCGAGCCACGGCCGGTCTCATAGGTATTAAGAATATCTGCCTGGGGAGTAATAATCTCCGCATCGGTGGGGAAGTCCGGCGCCTTAATATACTCCATTAGCTCAGGCACTGTGGCCTTGGGGCTATCGAGCAGATGCAGGCAAGCATTGACTACTTCATTGAGATTATGGGGCGGAATATCCGTCGCCATGCCCACTGCAATACCGGTGGTGCCATTGAGCAGTACATTGGGTACGCGCGCCGGCAAAATCTCTGGCTCATCCATAGTGGCATCAAAGTTGGGGCGCCAGTTAGCGGTGCCCTGACCCAGTTCTGAGAGCAGCACATCGGCGTATTTCGATAACTTGGATTCGGTGTAACGCATAGCAGCAAAGGATTTGGGATCATCTGGCGAGCCCCAATTACCCTGGCCATCAACCAGCGGATAGCGATAGGAGAATGGCTGCGCCATCAGTACCATCGCCTCATAGGCAGCGCTGTCGCCATGAGGATGATACTTACCAATCACATCGCCCACGGTACGGGCTGATTTTTTGTATTTGGCATTGGCTTTGAGTCCCAGCTCGCTCATAGCAAAGACAATCCGTCTCTGCACAGGCTTGAGCCCATCGCCAATATGCGGCAGTGCGCGGTCGAGAATCACGTACATGGAATAATCCAGGTAGGCCTGCTCGGCATAGTCGCTTAGGGGTCGACTTTCTAACCCCTGGTCATTAAAGGTGACGATATCGTTCATCGTTTTTCCTGTCTCTCAATTTAGCTAAGGTAAATATCAAATTAAAGATTGGCTGCGTCAGCCAGGTTGCCTTTGGTTTCTAGCCATTGGCGACGATCTGAGGCGCGCTTTTTGGCCAGCAACATATCTAAAATACTATTGGTGTCATCGCCGGGCTCAAGGGTCAGTTGCACCAGCCGCCGCGTGTCGGGATCCATGGTGGTCTCACGCAGCTGCAGCGGGTTCATTTCACCCAGCCCTTTAAACCGTTGCACATTGACCTTGCCGCGCTTACCCTCTGCCTGAATGCGGTCGAGTATGCCCTGGCGCTCTGCATCATCCAGCGCGTAATAAACCTCTTTGCCCACATCAATTCTAAACAGCGGCGGCATGGCAACATAGACATGGCCGGCGCTGACCAGCGGGCGGAAGTGGCGGACAAACAGGGCACAGAGCAAAGTGGCAATATGCAGGCCATCGGAGTCTGCATCGGCAAGTATGCAGACCTTGTGGTAACGCAGGGAATCTGTACTTTCCAGTGCGGGGTCCACCCCCAGTGCCACAGAGATATCATGCACTTCCTGAGAGGCGAGAATCTCCTGGGAGTCCACTTCCCAGGTATTTAGAATCTTGCCCCGCAACGGCATAATCGCCTGATGCTCGCGGTTGCGAGCCTGCTTGGCAGAACCGCCAGCAGAGTCACCCTCAACCAAAAATATTTCACATTGCTCTGGCTCGCCACTGGAACAGTCTGCCAGCTTGCCCGGCAGTGCCGGACCCTGGGTAATCTTTTTGCGTACCACCTTTTTGCTGGCACGCATGCGCCGCTGGGCATTGAAAATACACAGCTCGGCAAGCTTCTCTGCTTCTTCGGTATGCTGATTGAGCCACAGGCTAAAGGCATCTTTAACCACACCAGAGACAAAGGCCGCCACCTCACGGGAGGACAGTCGATCTTTGGTCTGGCCAGAGAACTGTGGATCGGCAAGCTTTGAACTCAGCACAAAACTACAGCGGTCCCAGATATCGTCCGGACTCAACTTTACCCCGCGGGGCAGTAGGTTGCGGAATTCACAGAATTCGCGCATGGCATCGAGGAGGCCACTGCGCAAACCATTAACATGGGTGCCACCCTGGGGTGTTGGAATCAGGTTGACGTAACTTTCCTGGACCAGCTCACCACCCTCGGGCATCCATTGCACAGCCCAGTCGGCCGCTTCGTTGTCAGAGGCAAAGGCACCGATAAACGGCTCTGCTGGCAGGACTTCCCAGCCGTGCAGGGCACCGGCCAAATAATCTTTTAAACCATCTTCGTAGTACCACTCTTCACCTTCACCAGTATTCTCATCATGAAAGCTCATGGTCAGGCCACCGCAGAGTACGGCTTTGGCCCGCAACACATGGCGCAATCTTGAGACACTAAATTTCACTGAGTCAAAGTAGGAGGCCTCTGGCCAGAAACGCAAAATAGTGCCTGTATTGCGCTGGCCGCAGGTATCGATCACTGCCAGATCAGAAGTTTTATCACCATGGGCAAACAGAATCTGGTGTACCTTGCCATCGCGCTTAACTATCACGTCAAGCTTATTGGACAGTGCGTTTACTACCGACACGCCCACGCCGTGCAAGCCGCCCGAGAACTGATAGTTATCATTGGAGAACTTACCACCAGCATGCAATGTGGACAGAATTACTTCAACCCCGGGCAGCCCCTGCTCTGGGTGAATATCTACTGGCATGCCGCGGCCATCGTCGCAGACCGACAGAGAGCCATCTTTATGCAGAGTGACATCAATGCGGCTAGCATGGCCCGCCAAGGCTTCGTCCACACTATTATCTATGACCTCCTGGGCCAGGTGATTGGGGCGACTGGTATCTGTGTACATGCCCGGGCGCTTGCGCACCGGATCCAGGCCAGTCAGGACTTCAATATCTTTTGCGTCGTAGTTGCTCATCTGCTCACGGGGTCGATTTAGTTATTAACTGCCGGGGTGGAAATCAGGAACTGGTGTATAGCAGCCAGATGCTGATGATAATTTATAAAGCTATGGTCTCCCTGCTCTTCGATCGTCATATCAGATCCCTGATAACGACTCTGTGCATCGCGATAATCGAGAACTTCATCACCGGTTTGCAACAGCACCAGGTAATTATTTTTATACCTTATTTCACTTGGGTCCAGCGCCAGATACTGGTCTATATGCCGGGGCTCAAAAACCCATTTCTCGCCAGTCATATAGTTGCTGTTCTCTCCCAGCCATTTGTGCAGGCCACGACCTGGACTCACCGCGGGGTTGATCAACACAGCGCGAAGACTGTACTGCTCCGCCAGACAGGTGGCGAAAAAGCCTCCCATAGAGCTGCCGATCAAATAAACTGGCTCAGGCAACTGCTTCTCGATCAAGGATCGCAGAATGCCCATTGCAGAATCGGCAAAAGGCGGCAGTGCCGGGCACACAAAGGTTAAATCCGCTGCATTTTCAGCACACCAGTCCCGGGTCTGCAAAGCCTTTTTAGACTCCGGCGAGCTATTAAACCCATGGAGATACAGCAGCATTGCCATAGCGAGTTAACCTATAAATCAGGCCCCATTATAGCCAATGCTGACCGCTTGTCAGGCACTGATTTGCACAGAGACAAACCCCTAATAGCTGGCGCAATTGAGATTGGGTTGCGGGACAAAATCCAGCAAAAATTCTACCCCTGTATGAACTGTTCCATCGCTGTGCAGGTTGAGCCAGCGATACCCTGGAGGCTGCCCTGAAAGCGCAAAGTCCTCACTGTACTGTTTGAATTGCACGCAGCTTGAGGGTGTGGAGTAAATCGGTAACTGCCCCCAGGTGCCATCGAATTGCTGGTGCACATGGCCAGTGATAACTGCCCGCACATTGCCCTGCACTGACAGCAACCTATACAGCTGCTGCTGGTTGTCGATCTGCTGCTTATCCAGCCAGGCACAGCCAACAGCAATAGGACTGTGGTGCATGGCCAGCAGGATATGTTTGCCAGCCAGTGCCTGCAGCCCCTGTTCGACATGCTGTAACTGCAAATCGCTAATATGACCGCCGGGCTGATTAGGCTGAGAGCTATCCAGGGTCAATAGTCCCCAGGGCCCCAGATCAACCACCGACTGCGGCGGAAAATCTACTAAATTATCTGCCATTAGCCCGCTATCATCATGGTTGCCAGGTAGCCAAATGGCCTGCTTTTGGTGGGCATTCAGGGTGTCGTTAAGCAGTTGATAGGCCTCGGGCTGGCAATCACTGGCCAGATCGCCAGTGAGCAGCAACCTGTCGGTGCCGCGGCCCTGATTGGCCACTGCCTGTAAAACGGCCTCAAAACTTTCCAGGGTTGGCACACCACCCAGAGTGGCGCTGGCGTCAGTGCCCAGATGCAGGTCGGTTATTTGAGTGAGCTGGATAGTATCCATCGGCGACTAGGCTTCCAGTTCGGTCATCCCGTGCCGCAGCCCGTGAGACAGCAACTCGCTGAGAAAGATATTCCACTGCCACTTCTCGTCTCTGGCCTGCATACCTTTGGTTTCGGTCAGCGCCCAGGGTATGGTGCGGTCGGTACACCATTCAATCACCTCGGCCATACGCGCATCCCGATAAACTCTGACTTTAACTTCAATTTGCGGCAGCCAGTGAGGGCCAGCTCGGTCAGCTGTTATAAACAATGTGCTGGTGTATTTAGTGACTTCGATAATCTGCAGTCGGATACCGGATTGGGGGCGATCATTGTATTGCAGGGAAAACCTGGCTCCCAGGGTGCAACTATCGGGAATAATACGGTGCAGGCGCTGATAGTTGAGCTCGCACTCTT
This sequence comes from Porticoccaceae bacterium UBA2002, assembly GCA_002334915.1. GTDB lineage: Bacteria > Pseudomonadota > Gammaproteobacteria > Pseudomonadales > Porticoccaceae > HTCC2207. The sequence continues at coordinate 26,708 of DDCQ01000110.1, read as the reverse complement.
CATGCAAGCGGGCCAGATTCTGTTGTTGTTTTCGCCTTTCATACAGTGACACGGTGACTTTTTCCTCTCTACTATTCTCTACTGCCTACTCTCAACAGCCTGCGCCATGGTGCGGCAATCCCGCAATAAACTTTAGTTCGGTCTTACAGTTTAGTTTAGTCTTTCACTCCTGTCTTGCTAAGCAAATCTTTAATATTAAGCTGCAACCAGAATAGCGCGATGGTCAGTGCCGCGCTATTTAACAGGCCCTCAGACTGAGCCTGCATAACCTCGTCATAGGGCCAGACCTGAAATAAAATATCTTCGCCCTCATGTTCAGCCCCAAATATGCCGCCGCGGTTACTCAGATCACAGAGACCACAGAACATATGCATCTTTTCATCTGTACCTCCCGCACTCACTAGATAGTCAGTGATGGGCAGCAGTTTTTCAACACTGATGCCCGCTTCTTCCTGCAGTTCTTTGGCTGCCACCTGCTCTGGGCTCAAGCCGGGCTCTATCATTCCCGCAACTACCTCGTACTGCCAGGGGCCATGCTGATCGTTTTGAGCCCCGGCACGAAACTGCTCGACCAACCCGATTGTGTGGTGCTCGGGGTCATAGAGCAGCACACCAACGGCATCACCGCGCTGAAACAGCTCGCGCTGCATAGGCTGGCTCCAGCCGCCTGCAAACAGACGATGCCTAAAAACCTGCTTGCTGATACGGAAGAAACCTTGGAAGACGGTTTCCTCAGATTCTATGAGGTAATCCTGGGCGCCAAAGCGATGTGATTTAATCATTTTATGAATCCTATCCGTACTTATGCACGATTTTTGCAGTCAATAATTTAATTGTACGCAGGTCAACGCTTTTTGGAATCCTGCGTCTTTTCATTGTTGGCGTTGTCAGGCAAAGTTACCTTTACAGCGAGGTAGCTCTGCTAGAATCTGTCAGTTTCTGCTAGAATCTGCGGGAAGTTGCCCAGACAAAGAAATGATCCCTTTAACTGTTGCCGCTCTTTGAGCATCAATCATAAAAAGAATTCTAACGGAGATGTTATGCGTTTGCTTAAGCAAGGACTATATGTTGTCAGTACTTCCCTATTTCTGACCCAGGTCAGCTGGGCTGACTCCCTTAAAGATATTTACGAGACTGCGCTGCAGAATGACCCCGTGTTGAGCGCGGCGCGGGCCAGCTTTAACGCGGATCGCGAAACAAAGAATATTAGTCGCGCCGCGTTGCTACCTCAGCTCTCTGTTTCCGGCGACTACACAGAGTCAGAAAATAACGAGAACTCCCAACAAATTGTGGTAATTCAAAATGAACCTATTCCCTCTATTCGCAATGGTTTAACCGATAGCACCCAGACCAGATACAGCGCCTCACTGACTCAGGCAATTTTCGATATGCCATCCTGGTACAGGTTTAGAGGCGGCAGTAATCTCAGCGAGAGCGCCAGGGCCCAGTTTTCTGCTGATCAGCAGTCATTGATTATTCGTGTTAGCCAGGCCTACTTTAACGCCCTGCGAGCCCATGACAACATGGAGACCCGCAAGGCTGAAGAGCGTGCCATTCAGCGTCAGCTGGAGCAGACCAGAGAGCGCTTTGAAGTGGGCCTGTTGCCGGTCACTGATGTTCACGAGGCACAGGCAGTGTTCGATGATGCTGCGGTCAACAGCCTTGAGGCACGCGGCGCTCTCAATATCGCCTTTGAAGCCCTGGAGGTTCTGACTGGTCAGAGCCACAGTGTTTTAGCCGGCCTAATGGACAATTTCCAGGCTACCAATCCAAGCCCAGAGATCAGTGAAGGCTGGGTTGATCTGGCCATGGCCAATAACTTTCAGCTGAAGGTGGCCGAGTTGGGCAAAGATGCTGCCTACAACGAAGCCAAGGCTGTAGCCGCTGCACGTCTGCCCAAAATTACTGGCAGTGCGACCTACTATGACACCGATTCAGACGGGCTTAGCTTTGGCTCGTCCTTTGAGTCTCTGCAAGACGGCCATCAATTTGTAGTCTCTGTCAGCATGCCCATTATGGGTGGGGGCGTTGATGCCAGGCGACGACAGGCTAAGCAGCGCGCCATTCAATCCGGTGAAAGTTTTACCGCTGCAAAGCGCAACACTGTGCAGTCGGCCCGCTCCATACACCAGCTGGTGATTACCAATGCAGCGCGGGTCAAGGCGCGCAAGCAGGCCATTACCTCGGCCAATAGTGCCCTTGAGGCTACTCAGGCGGGCTATGAGGTCGGTACCAGAAATATTGTCGATGTATTGGTCGCCCAGCGCACCCTCTATCAGGCTCGCCGCAACTACGCCAATGCTCGCTATGACTATATTTTGTCTATGATGAGTCTCAAGGAAGTCGCCGGGCAACTGTCGCCGGATGATGTGTATGCCCTGAATGCCTGGCTGGATCCGCAACTGGTAATCTCCCGATAGCCAGCTCGATCAATAGTTAAAGACGGTGGTCAATCACCGCCAGCAGTCTGTCCAGTGCACCTCGGTTGGCCTCGGCGATTTGGCGCGCCGCATCTCCCATCTGAGTGCGACGCTGCTGGTTTGCAAAAAGGCCTATACATTGCTCGGCAAGATTATCTGCATCTTCGCAAACGACCATGGCATCTCCCTCTATCAGTAGCCGCGATGCCTCAGCAAAGTTAAATAGATAGGTTCCCGTGATCACGGGAACCCCCCAGGCGGCTGGCTCAATCATATTATGCCCGCCGGTTGGCACCAGGCTGCCGCCCACAAAAGCCAGATCGCAGGCACCATAAAACGACATCAGCTCCCCCATGGTATCTCCCAGCAATATATCCGCCGGAGCAGTTGGCTCCCCTGTGCTGCGCCGGACCACCACAAAGCCGGCCTGCTCGCAGAGCTGAGCGACCTGGTTAAATCGCTCGGGATGTCTGGGAACAAGAACCAGCAGCGGCGCCACTGACAAGGCCGCTTTGATCTGCCCATAGGCCTGCAAAATAAGCTCATCTTCGCCGGCATGAGTGCTGGCAGCCAGCAGCACTGGGCGCTGATTTTCACCCTGCCATTCTGTAGTCAACGACTGGGCCTTGGCCCGCACCTCTGAATCCAGATGCAAATCAAATTTAATATTGCCACTAATAGCCAATGCCTCTGGGGGCAAACCCAGCTGGGTAAACCTGGCACCATCGTCAGCATGTTGAGCCACCACAGCAGACATAGACTGCAGCATTGGGCTAACCAGTCGGGGAATTTTACCGTAGGCGGCAGCGGACTTGGCAGACAGGCGACCGTTGGCCAGTATCACCGGAATATTGCGGCTGGCGCAGGCAGCTATGGTATTGGGCCACAGCTCTGTCTCCATGATAATTAATATTCCTGGCCGAACTCGGTTTAAAAACCGCGCCACTGAATCCTGCATATCATAGGGTGCATAGTAGTGGTCGACGCTGTCACCAAAGGCGGCTTGAATACGCTCTGAGCCGGTGGGGGTCATGCAGGTAACGGTGAGGCGGTAATCGGGATAGCGCTGCTGCAGCGCCTTTACCAATGGCACAGCTGCCAGAGTCTCGCCCACAGACACAGAGTGCAGCCAGATGGTTTTGCCCCCATTGACCTGTGCCACAAAGCCAAACCGTTCGCGCCAACGTCTGGCGTAGGCCGGCGCCCTGAGAGCTCGGTAAAGCAGGCGCAATAAAATAATCGGGCTCAGTAGATAAATACTGACTGAGTAAAAAAACCGGCTAAATGTCATTCACAGTCCCAGTTGAAATGTTCTTGGCGGCAATGCTGCCGTAAGTTAACAAAGTCGCCACAGGATTGACAGATTATTATCTGTCGAGCCAAAAAGCCTAAATAATATTATGCTCTTTGCCATAGGTGATTTAAAATATCGGCTCGCTTTAGTATTTAGAATAATAAGAGCATCTCAATGCCGTATTTCAGTGTCTCTGACAGCAACAAGCTGGTTGTCACCAACTATAAAGTCATGTTTTCATCGTTTAAGAAAACGTCTAACTTCAATAAAATCAAACGCTACAAAGCCAAACTGATTATTAATTACTCTGACCCACTGGTATATTTCACGGTTCGAGATCCCTATCAAAAGGCTATTTCATTTTACAAAGACAAGTTTCAGAAGATCCCCCAGAACGCTGATCTAAGTCAGCCATTTAAATGGGAAAAACCCCAGCGAGTGTTCTTCCCGCTGATGGGTCTCTGTGTGAAAAATAATAGCAATCTGGAGATTCAGCAGGCACTGCTCAATACTAGCTTTGATGACTATGTGGGTTTGCTGACTAACTGTTACCAACTGGACGAGCATATTCACCCCCAGCACTGGATTCTCAACAATCCCAATTATTTTATGTTCAAGAATCTGGGCATTAAACAAGAGCGGCTATCGATCTATAAAATGGACAGGGCCGAGGAGATGGAGGCCTTTGCTGATGCAACTGGTTTTGACTTTGCTCAGCGTGCCAACAGTACGGGTAAAATCAAGGCGCCACAAAATATCAGCAGCCAGGCGCTAGCCAGTCTAAATAATATCTATGGGCAGGATTTCGCTACCTTTGGCTATGAGATACGCCAAGTTTGAATCTATTCCTTCCAGTGCTGCTCAACCCAGGGAGTGGGCAGTATAAAATGCCGCAGATGGGCCATCAGCGAACGATTGCGCTGACCCCTAAACCCAGCCTTTACATGCTCTGCAGCAGTTAACACCTCATCACCGTCGTGATAGCGCCCTTCAATAGCATCCATGGGATTTAGATCGCCGGGAAAGATAACCAGCTTACTGCTGTCCGGCAGCTTGGACACTTTAAAATAGTTCAATGGAAATGTGCGACGGCACTGCTGGCGAAAATGCAGCACCCAGGCTTTGGGCCAGAATTTAACCCCGCCCGGTGCATTGCGCGTTACATAGCGCTGCTCGTATTTGTACTGTTCTGCAATCTCCAAAGGCGACTCGGCAAATCTCTCTAACAGAGGTAATAATTTACCCACGGGAAATCGATAAACCGAGGTCTGACCCAGCTTTTCCAGCGGGTTGCTCGGATTGCGAGCCAGAATAACATCTTCGGGGTCGCCGTAATCAAAGAAGCTGTCGAGATTGCCAGTGACCACTAAATCCAGATCTAGAAATAATACGGGCCCGGACAAGTGGGCAAGTTTTTCACTCCACAGGCGACACTTTGGCCAAATACCTTTTTTGGTTTCGGGTAACTCAAAGCTGAGTTCCGGCAAAGGCACAGCATCCACCTCCGGGCGGAAGTTATCCCTGTTATCGGTGAAACAGGTAAAGGTAAATGGCGGAGTGGTATTGCGGGCGACCATGCCGTAAAGACGATTGACATAATCAGCCCCGTACTTGGTGCCCCAGTTGATGCAGATAAATTGTTTTGCTGAATTTGTCACCTCTGTCTCCCTGCTTCAATATCCTTATTGAGACCGGCTTAGTGCCAGTGTTCGCTTACCCAGGTTGCGGGCTTAAAGCGTCGATACCATTTGCCACTGACTCCGGCGATAGCCTCATGGGGGTCGGGCTTGCCGTGGAAAACCAGCACGCGACAGTCCTCTGGCATCTCGGTTTCTCTGGCCATAAAAAATGATAGCGGCTTGATACAGTGACGCTTAAAGCTGCGACACCAGTGATCGGGCCAGTAGACCAGTGCATTTTTGGCCATCATCGCGGCAGACAGGTACTCCTGTTCGTTGCGATGAAGCTTTTTAATGTCGTCAAATGACTTTTCAAATTCGGCGAGCACATCAGCATGGGCGCCCACTTCAAAGCGATACACCGAAGAGTTGCCAGTGCCATCTTTTTTGATCCAGTCTTTGATAATCATTACTTCGCCCGGGTAGTCAAAAAGATCATCCAGACAGCCAGTGATAATTAAATCGAGATCCAGGCAGAGCACTTTACCCTTGAGGTCGTAGAGAGTTTCTGCAAACACGGCCAATTTATTCCAGCCGCGCTCTGGTCCGCCAAGATCAACGGATAACTCAGGCAGAGGAAAGACTTCAACATTCTCATGCAGCCCGGCCCCATCTTCGGTAAGACATATAAAGCGGAAGTCTCTGGTCATATTCCGTGCCACCATGGAATACAGCGTATTGACATAGTCAGCGGCGTACTTGGTACCCCACTTCATACAGAGAACATTCACCACTTCTTTTGCTGCCATCTTATTGTTTCCAGAAACCTGAGATACTACTCGGCAACTGGCGCCAACCAGTCCCGATACCTGTCGCTATTGCCGCGCACCAGATCAAAATAGGCGGCCTGCAATATGGTTGCCACGGGCCCGCGCTTACCATTGCCAATAATGCGGCTATCGTACTCGCGGATAGGCACAACTTCTGCAGCTGTACCTGTGAAAAAGGCCTCGTCGGCAATATAGACTTCATCGCGGGAAATGCGCTTTTCCCGCACCTCAATGCCCTGGTCTGCAGCCAGTTTAAAGACGGTGTCTCTGGTTAAACCATCCAGACAGGAGGTCAGATCTGGCGTGTAGATAACCCCATCGCGCACCATAAAGAAGTTCTCGGCACTGCCTTCAGACACATAGCCCTCGGGGTCGAGCATAATTGCCTCGTCACAGCCGGAGTCCAGAGCCTCTCGCAGCGCCAACATGGAATTGAGGTAATTGCCGCTGGCCTTGGCTTTTACCATGGTGATATTGACATGATGTCTGGTGTAAGACGAGGTGCGCACTTTGAGGCCAGCTTCCAAAGTCTCGGGAGACATATAGGAAGGCCAGTCCCAGGCGGCGATGCCCACATGCACCTTGAGCCCTTCAGCGCGCAGACCCATACCCTCAGAACCCAAAAATACCAGGGGACGAATATAGGCGGCATCTAAATTATTTTCGCGAACCACCTGGCAATGGGCAGCACAGATTTCTTCCTGGGTGAAAGGAATCTGCATATGCAGAATTTTAGCCGAGTTAAACAGGCGTTTAATATGGTCTTCCAGGCGAAAGATACAGGTGCCAGCATTTGCGGTTTCGTAGGCTCGAATACCCTCAAATACAGCATTGCCATAGTGCAGTGAAGAGGTGAGGAAATGCGTCTGCGCATCTCGCCAATCAATCATCTCACCATCCATCCAAATAAAACCGTCGCGGTCTGAAAACGACATAGACCTATTCCTCTCTCTAGTTCTCTAATTCATGTTTTAACAGTAATTAACTTTTAAACAACTCTCGCCAATGCTTGGCCACAATTTCTCGCTCCTCCACAAACTCTGACAATGCTATTTCAGCCAGCTGATTGTGCAGCTGGGCGCGATGCCCTGCGGAACGGAATCTCTTGTAGGCGTCGATCAACCGAAGTGCGTCCTGCTCTGAGAACAATCCACACTGGGCCAGAGACTCCAGAATGCGGATGGTATCACTCCAGCGAACAAGCTGGGGATGGTCATGGGACCAAGCCAAGACTGCAAATTGAACCATAAATTCAATATCGACGATACCTCCCCTGCCTTGCTTCAGTGAGAATTTGCCATCTTTCTTGGTTTTATCCAGATGTTTGCGCATTTTTTCACGCATTTCCTGTACTTCAGTGCTTAGAGATTGCGTGTCACGTTTTTGCTGCAAGGTATTTTTACGCACCAGCTCGTAGGCGGCGGCCAATTCGGCATCACCAGCCACCACCCGAGAGCGCACCAGGGCCTGATGCTCCCAGGTCCAGGCATCTTCGCGCTGATACTTTTCAAAAGCGCTGAGGCTGGATACCAGCATCCCGGAATTGCCCGAGGGCCGCAGACGCATATCTATTTCATAGGCCATCCCTGAGGCAGTGGGTGTGGACAGCAAATGAATAATACGCTGGCCCAGACGAATAAAGAATGTGCTGCCATCTATGCTGCGAGGGCCATCGGTCTGGCGCCTGGAGTCACCACTGTGCAAAAACACCAGATCCAGATCTGATTGGTAGCCCATCTCAATACCGCCCATTTTGCCGTAGGCAACAACAATAAAGCCCTGGGTATGACTGTCGGTTGCACTCTCTGTTATCAATGGCGGCAAACCATGGCTGGCCACCAGCTGGTCCCAGGCGATATTGACCACATGCTCAACCACGGCCTCAGCAATCCAGGTCAGGTAATCACTGACCTGCATCAATGGCAGTATATCTGTGACTTCACAGGCTGCGACGCGCAGGGCATAGGATCGGCAAAAATAGCGAATCACCTCCATCTGCTGCTCCGTATCCTCACTGGCAATGCGCATGGTTTGCTGGCGCAGTTGATCGCGGAGAAGCTGCTTGTCGGGCGCCGTATACAGGCTGCGGGGGTCCAGCAGCTCGTCGAGCAGTGCCGGGTAGGCTACCAATTCATCGGCGATCCAGCTGCTGCGCTCACAGAGTATGCATAGCTGTTGCAGGGCCTGGGCATTTTCTACCAGCAGAGCCAGATAGGCGCTGCGCCGCAGTATCTGCTGAACCAGGCGCAGCACGCGCAAGAAGGTTTGCTGGTTATTCTCGCGATCGGCGCAGGTCTCCAGCAGCCTGGGCATCAGGCTTTCCAGTCGACTGCGCGGCAAGCTTGCCAATGCCTGAACTGCGCGACTCTGGTAAAAATCTTCCAGCAGGGCTGCCAGTTCCTGTGGCTGCTGATAGTTCAGCTGTTGTAAATAGGGCAGTATCTCCACAGCCCGTAAATCCGTGGACCAGTGCTGTTCAGGAGATGGCAGTGAATCTCCCTCGGCCGGCTTGTCAGTGTCGGAAATAATCGCCTTAAAACTATTGCTTACCTGCTGTCGGTGGAACTGCAGTTGCTGATAATACTGCTGCCAGTCAGCATATCCCATCAGGCGGGCTAGGCGCTGCTGGCCCAACTCATCAATGGGTAGCTGTTGAGTCTGTTTGTCGGCCATGCCTTGCAGCCCATGTTCAGTATTACGCAGAAATTCGTAGGCGCGCCACAGACTCTGTTGCTCTGCGCTGTCCAGCACATTGTCCTCGACCAGCTGGAGCAGCACCTGCTGCAGGGACTGGGTCTGCAGCCGTTTATTGCGGCCGCCGCGAATAAGCTGGAATGTCTGAGCGATAAATTCAACCTCGCGAATACCCCCTGAGCCCAGCTTAATGTTGTCCTGCATGCCTTTGCGACTGACTTCGCGATTGATGCTGCGCTTGGTCTCACGCAGAGATTCAATAGCACCAAAATCAAGATATTTGCGATAGGTAAAGGGCTGCAACATCTGCTGTACTGTCTCGGCCTCGGCGGTGGTGCCACTCACCACCCGAGCTTTGACCATGGCGTAGCGCTCCCAGTCGCGACCCTGACTCAGGTAGTATTCCTCAAGCGCGTCAAAATTAAGCACCAGAGCGCCGCTCTGCCCATAGGGCCGCAGGCGCATATCCACCCGAAAAACAAAGCCGTCAGCAGTTTGCCGATCAAGGGCAGCGATCAATTTCTGGCCCAGGCGAACAAAAAACTCCTGATTGGAGACTGATCTTCTGCCTCCCTGGGTCTCTCCCGACTCGGGGTAGGCAAAAATCAGGTCTATATCCGAGGAAATATTGAGCTCGTAAGCCCCCATTTTGCCCATGGCAATCACCAGCAACTGCTGTTCAGTGCCGCTGGCTCTGCCTATGGGCGTGCCCAGCTCTTCTCTGATAACAGGCTGTAGATACTGGAGGGCAGTATTTATGCAGGCTTCGGCTAATAATGTTGCGTCTCTGGTGGTCTCGAGCATAGGGGCCTGGCGGCTATAGTCACGCCATATAATGCGCATCATTTCCCTGCGCCTGAACAGGCGCAATTCGCGACTCAGTTGCTCTTCGCAACAGGTGCCAGGCAGCTGCTCGATTCTGGCCTGTAGCCTCTGCATATAGTCATTGTCGTCGTAGCTGCGCTGGAGATCACCGCTCTCCACCAGCTGCTGGAAGCTGCGCGGATCTGCAGCGGCCTGTTCGGCGACAAAGTCACTGCAGCTCCAGAGTAATTTTAACTGGATGGCAAAATTCTGGTTTTCGAGTTGCCCGTGCAGCCATTGGGGCTCGGAATCGACCCTGAGATAGTTTTCAAGATGACGCTGATAGGATTTTTCCAGTAATGCTGGTTGCTCTGTATTCATCATCTCTTTGCTGTGGTTGATTTAGCTCTCAGGTTCAGGCGTCACACGCATTACCTCCTCTATCGACGTAATACCTCTGATTACCTTTTCCGCACCTGCCAGGCGCAGTGGCACCATACCTATTTTAACTGCCCTGTCACGCAGGGATTGTATATCGCCAGTGGCGCTAATAGTTTTTATTAGTGGTTTGCTGAGGGGCATTATTTCATAAACACCCTGCCGACCTGAATAACCAGTGTTGCGACAGTCCAAACAGCCTCCGGGCTGATAAATTCTGCTTGGCATCGGCAACTGGTGTGACTGTACCAATTCCTGCCAGGCCTGCTGATCTGGCGCCACCTCTACGCGGCAACTCAGGCACAGGGTGCGCAGCAGGCGCTGGGCCATAACGCCGTTGAGGGTTGCCTTTAGCAGATGGGCAGGCATACCCAGATCCAGAAATCGGCTGATGGCGCTGGGGGCATCATTGGTATGCAGTGTGGACAGGACTAAATGGCCGGTCAGTGCAGCCTGAACAGCCATCTCGGCGGTCTCGCGGTCGCGAATTTCACCCACCATAATAATATCCGGGTCCTGGCGCATCAGGGTGCGAATACCAGCTGCGAAATCAAAGTCGATGGCCGGTTGTATCTGGCTTTGATTAAAGGCGTCGACCACCATCTCGATAGGGTCTTCGATGGTACTCACATTGACAGTTTCTTCGGCCAGACTTTTTAGGGTGGAATACAGGGTAGTGGTCTTGCCGGAGCCCGTGGGTCCTGTGACCAGAACAATGCCGTGGGAGCGCAGCGTCATAGCTCGCCAGTGAATATAATCCTGATCGACCAGACCCAGTTGAGTAAAGTTGCGCAGTAATACCTCAGGGTCAAATATGCGCATCACCAGTTTCTCGCCAAAGGCAGTGGGCATAGTGGATAGCCGCAGCTCTACCTCTTTGCTATTGGGCGCGACGGTTTTAATACGACCATCCTGGGGGCGGCGCTTTTCCGCCAGATCCATACGCCCAAGAATTTTTAGGCGGCTGACCATGGCGGTCATTACATTGTCTGGCAGCTCGTAGACTAGATGGAGAATGCCATCGATACGAAAACGCACCTTGCCTTTATCTCTCCTGGGTTCCAGATGTATATCACTGGCCCGCTGCTCAAAGGCATATTGCAGCAGCCAGTCGACAATATTCACTATATGCTGGTCCTGGGCATCCGGGTCCTTTAGTTTGCCCACCTCAAGCAACTGCTCAAAATCGGCCATACCGGCTGCGGTCTTGGCAGTCCCGGCTCCAAACACTGACTTGGCCAGTGAATAGAACTCCAGCCGATATTTTTCTATATCTCCCGGCTTGGCGAGCACCCTGCGCAGGGTTTTATGGGAGGTCTGCTCCAGACTCTCTATCCAGCTTTGATCAAAGGGCTCTGCGGTTGCAACTACCAGCTCAGTGGCATTGACCTCTATACAGAGAATGCCGTAGCGCTGGGCATAGGCAAAGGACATCACTGCAGTGACCGCCGGCACATTGATCTTTAAGGGATCCAGGGCTGCAAACTCCAACTCGACTCTGGCCGCCAACCACTGGCAGAGGGCGGTAACGCTCAGGGGCTCGCTAGTCTTAGCATGGCAGCACTGTCTGCTGGCAATAATCTCCAGCGGATGCACCAGAGCCTCGTCTGCACTGCGCTGCTTGGCGGCAATACTGTTGGCATCAGCCTGGGTTAAGGTGCCATCAAGTACTAGTTCCTTGAGCAGCCAGCCAAGATGTAGCCTTTTACCCCGAGTTTTGAGTTGATGCATAGTTGAACTCCATTTGTATCACTGTCCTTTAACATTAGTATGAATCTGCGCTTTCCGCTCAGCATCTGCAACTCCGGGGCTGTTTGCAGGGCGGCTCATGCTATAATCGCGGCATGATTGAAAACGGCTATGTAGAGTTCTTTCGTCAGACCTCGCCCTATATCCATGCCCACAGAGGCAAGACCTTTGTTATCGCCCTTGGCGGTGATGCGGTTTTGCATGGCAACTTTCACAGTACGGTGCACGATATTGCCCTGCTGCAGAGCCTGGGTATCCGTGTGGTTCTGGTCCATGGTGCGCGCCCCCAGACCGAGCAGCGCATGGCGCTGTCTGGAATTAAAAGTGAGTTTAGTCAGGGCCTGCGAATTACCGATGGCGATGCCATACAGTGCGTCAAAGAGGCAGTGGGGGCCACTCGCCTGCAGATTGAATCAGAGCTGTCTATGGGCCTGCCCAACTCTCCCATGCACGGTGCTGGGGTCAGGGTGATTGGCGGCAACTTTATTACCGCCAAACCGGTTGGCGTGCGCGATGGTATCGACTTTCAGCGCACTGGAGAGGTTCGCCGCATAGACGGAGCGGCTATTGATTCCCAGTTACAACAGGGCTCTCTGGTATTGATTTCACCGATTGGCTTTTCGCCAACCGGTGAGGCCTTTAATCTCAGCTATCAGGATTTAGCCTCGCAGGTTGCTGTGGCACTGAAGGCCGAGAAACTTATTTTAATGACTGAGGCCAGAGGCGTTCTGCGCGATAACAGCCTGGTGCGCGCCCTGTCATTGCCAGAGCTGGAGAGTCTCAGGGATGTATCGGTCCACAGCGCCGAGCAGCAGATGCTGGCATCGGCCCATCAGGCCTGTGACAGGGGCGTGGACAGAGTCCATCTGGTGAGCTGTGCCGAAGATGGCAGCCTGCTGAGCGAATTATTTACCCGTGATGGCAGTGGTACTCTGGTAATGAAAGATCACTCAGAGGTGATTCGTTCAGCGACCATCGATGATGTGGGCGGTATTATCGAACTGATTGCACCATTGGAAGAGCAGCAGGTACTGGTTAAGCGCTCTCGTGAATTGCTGGAAGCCGAGATATCGCGCTTTATGCTAGTGGTGCACCCAGAGGGGGTTCTGCTGGGCTGCGCTGCGCTGTATCCAACAGCAGCTGACGAGGTGGGAGAGCTGGCCTGTGTGGCGACCCATGGGGAGTTTCATGGCCAGGGTATAGCCTCAAGGCTGTTTGATGCCATTGTCGAGAATGCTCAGCAGAAAGGCTTAAAACAGTTGTTTGTGCTTACTACTCAGACTGCGCACTGGTTTTTGGAGCGCGGATTTGTGGAGGCGCAGGTGACTGATCTTCCTGCGCAAAAACAGTCGCTGTATAATTATCAGCGCAACTCAAGAATTTTTAGCAAAGACATCTAGAGCCCTGCTACCCACAACAAATTGTTACCAACACTGAATAAGAGAATCGCCATGCCCAAGTATCGCTCGCACACTACCACCCAAGGCCGCAATATGGCGGGCGCCCGTGCGCTCTGGCGGGCCACTGGCATGAAAGACGATGACTTTAATAAGCCGATGATCGCCATTGCCAATTCCTACACCCAGTTTGTGCCTGGTCATGTGCACCTCAAGGATATGGGGGATCTGGTGGCCGCAGAAATTGCCAAAGTCGGCGGTATCGCCCGGGAGTTCCATACTATTGCCGTGGACGATGGCATTGCTATGGGCCACGACGGCATGCTTTATTCTCTGCCTTCACGGGATGTGATTGCTGACTCGGTGGAATATATGGTCAATGCTCACTGTGCCGATGCACTGGTGTGTATTTCTAACTGTGACAAGATTACTCCAGGTATGTTAATGGCCGCGATGCGCCTTAATATTCCAGTGATCTTTGTCTCCGGCGGCCCCATGGAAGCAGGTAAGACAAAACTGGCAGACCATAAGCTCGATCTGGTAGATGCCATGGTGATTGCGGTGGACGACAAAGCCAGTGACGAGAAAGTCGCCGAATATGAGCGCTCTGCCTGCCCCACCTGTGGCTCCTGCTCTGGTATGTTCACCGCCAACTCAATGAACTGTCTGACCGAGGCGCTGGGACTCTCCCTGCCCGGCAATGGTACAGTTCTGGCCACTCACTCAGATCGCCGTGAACTCTTTCAGGAAGCCGGGCGTACCATCGTCAAGATGGCTCGCCAGCACTACGAACAGGATGACTACTCTGTACTGCCGCGCTCAATTGCTAACTTTAAGGCTTTTGAAAATGCCATGACATTGGATATCTGCATGGGCGGCTCCACTAACACGATTCTGCATTTGCTGGCAGCGGTACAAGAGGCCGGCATTGAATTCGATATGGCCGATATTGATCGTCTGTCACGGGTAGTGCCACAGCTGTGTAAAGTGGCCCCCAGTACGCCGGAGTATCATGTTGAAGATGTGCACCGCGCCGGTGGCATTATGGGTATTCTTGCCGAATTGAATCGCGCCGGGTTAATTCATGGCGACCTGCCAACCGTGCATTCGTCCAGTCTTCAAGAAGCGCTGGATAAATGGGATATCGTCAGCGGCAATGTTAGCGAAGAGGTTAAGACTTTTTATAAAGCAGGTCCGGCTGGCATTCCTACTCAGACGGCCTTTAGCCAGAGCACCAGATGGCCTTCTCTGGATGCAGATCGCGAGCGAGGCTGTATTCGCAATCTGGAAAATGCCTTTAGTCTGGAGGGCGGTCTGGCGGTATTGACCGGCAATCTGGCTCCAGATGGCTGTGTGGTTAAAACCTCTGGGGTAGATGAGTCTATCCATGTGTTTGAGGGACCCGCCTTTATTACCGAAAGTCAGGATGAGGCGGTGGCCTGTATTCTCAATGATGAAGTGAAGGCAGGTGATGTGGTAATCGTTCGCTACGAGGGCCCGCGAGGCGGACCAGGTATGCAGGAAATGCTCTATCCCACCAGCTATATCAAGTCCAAGAATCTGGGTGCGGCCTGCGCACTGATTACCGACGGTCGGTTTTCTGGAGGTACCTCTGGGCTATCAATTGGCCATGTTTCGCCAGAGGCTGGTGCGGGCGGTAATATTGGTCTGGTGCGTCAGGGCGACAGGATTCGCATTGATATTCCCAGTCGCAGTATCGATGTATTGGTGTCTGATGCCGAGCTTGAGTCTCGTCGCCTGGAACAGGATAAAAAGGGCTGGCAGCCCGTTGAAGAGCGTCCGCGCAAAGTGACCGCCTCCCTTAAAGCCTATGCCAAGCTGGCGACCAGTGCCGACAAAGGTGCAGTAAGAGACCTGTCTCAGCTTTAAACTTATCCGCGCCTAAAGTGAGTGCATAAAAAAAAGCCCGGCATCTTGATGCCGGGCTTTTTAGTTTGTCGAGCCAGGGCTGCGACTAAGCTTTGCTGCAGCTAGGCACCTTGGCACCTACATCACGAAGCTTGCCCAGTCGAGTTCCCTCTGTATCCGCGTAGCGAATCCACTGCTGAGGGTACTTCTTGCTCTTCTTGTCTTTAGCCGCCTTGAGTGATTTCTGGAAGGCCTTGATCGCATCCTTATAGCAATGCATATTGATCAGAGCATTACCCATCACTAGATAGTTGGCATCGGGGCGTTTAACACCACCTTTTTTTGCAGCCCGTTGTGATGCTCGATAGGCTTCTTTGTCACGACCCAGGTCCAGATAGATACCTGCAAGACGTGATTGCAGATTACCTGTGTCCGAGTACTTGGAAGCACTTTCCAGCGCTTTAAGTGCGCGCTTCAGATCTTTTGACTGATACCAGGCTGTACCCAGAATCTCAAGATTCTTGGCATTGCGCTCAATAATTTCGTCGTTAATACCTTTCTCGATAACTCGAGCTGCACGATAGGGAACCTCAGCGCCCAAAAACATATAGGCCATACTCATAACCTGGCTCTCTTTATCGAACTGGTTATTCATATACACGACTTCAGTGGCAACCAGGCGATCATCTTCACGCTCCAGCTCGCCGTACATGCCACCTAACTGCTTCCAGTAGGTCCACTTGGGATAGTGAGTGACCAGCTTTTCAAGAATACTAACCACAAGCTTGTAGTTATTTTTCTCGTAATAGAGCACACGCTGCAATCCCCACCAGCCCTCCTTGGGAAGAATCCCTTTGGATTCCACATCGCTGATAGCGGCCTCAAGCATCTTCAGAGACTCGGCTTTGCGATTCAACTGATAGTAAATCTGCGCCAATAATACGCGGGCATCATTACCAATAATGGTTGCTTCGCTCATCCAGGTCTCTAGCTCTTTGGCTGCCAGAGCATATTTTTCTTCTACGGTGTAAAGCTGAGCCAGGGTGTAGCGGGTATCCAGACGCAGCTCTGGAGGAGTGCCAGCGCCGTTGATTACCTGACGGTAAGCGCGGATAGCGCCATTAAAATCATCCAAAGAATAGTAGATATAGCCCTTAAACTTCCAAATCTGGGTCTGCTCGTAGTCAGACTTACAGGTCTTGGAGCTGTTCTCAATATTAACCAGCATATTAAGGGACTCGGACCAGTTCTCTTCTTCCAGAACAACCTGTACCTTTTCCAGCGCCTTGGCACATGACGCACCAACAGACTGACGCTGACGGGTTTTTACGTCTTTATACTTTGGCTCTTTCTTCTCTTCGGCAGCCACAGCGCTGGTACTGAGTACCGACTGGGGATCTGCCACAGTTACCATCAGAGGCAACAGGAAGGCGGCGCCAAATACGGCTAAGAATTTTGTGCTTTTAAACATCTGATTCCCCTATTTGGCCATCTGGAAGGTGAATTTGTAGAGCACACCCGGAACTTCCTGGGCCTGACCATCAATCACTCTCGGGTTATATTTGAGCTTGTTGGCCGCCTTGATTGCCGCGCGACCAAAACCCCATCCCTCGGGCCATTCTTCGACCATAACCGGATCGCGAACACCACCGGTGGTGGTAATAATCACCTCGACCACAGCGTAACCCTCTTTGCCGCGCGTTTGCGCTCTGCGAGGATACTGGGGCTGAGGAACATACACCGGAATATAGTCCGAATCACGTGCAAAGCCTGAATTGCCAATGCTGAGATTACCACCAGCAGCTGGTGCCGCCATGCTCACGGCATTTTCTGGCACTTCAAACTCCAGATTTTCCTCCGGAATTTCCGGTGGAGGGGTCTCCGGGTCTTCTGGTTTTTCAACCTCAGTATTCTTCGAGTTTTCGGTTAATTGTCTGTCGACATGAAGAAAGTCTGGAATCTTAAAGGCTTCTTTTTCATCTAGGTCTTTGTTGCCCGAATCGATCAGCTTGTACATCAAGACAATCAACGCAAAGGTAACCAAGATCCCTAGTGCGGCAGAAACACTAACTCTAATTGCAGCCATACTATTAACTCAGTCGTTTTCTACAGAAATAGCTACCGGGTTAATACCAATATCGCGTGCGATATCAGCTACCTTGGCAACTGTTTCAATGTCAGATTCATTGTCGGCCTGGATAACCATGCCACCCTTTGGGTTCTCATTGAACAATCTAGTTAGATTGAGTTTTAGCGCAGTAGTTTCAACGCGCTTTTTATCAATCCAGTATTCATTGTTTTCGCTAATGGCCACCAGAATACCTACCTTTTTATAGGAACTCGCCGTATTGGCGTCAATCTTGTTGACCTCAACACCAGGCAGCTTGATAAACGATGCTGTCACAATAAAGAAGATCAGCATAATGAAAACCACGTCAAGCATTGGGGTCAGATCGATCGTCTCACCCTGCGGTTTTGCTTTATTTGTTCTGTTGCGCATAGTTCTCTCTCAAGGGACGCCCGCCTGAAACCAGGCAGGCTCCAATTAGTGATCCATGGTCAAATGGTCTTCCAATAGATGCTTCTCTCGCTCAGCAGAGCGCTCGACATAGGTCAGGCCAAATACGCCTGAAAGCGCAGCAACCATTCCCGACATAGTCGGCACAGTTGCCTGAGAAACACCGCCGGCCATTGCCTTGGCATCGCCACCACCAGTGAATGCCATAACGTCGAAGACCACGATCATGCCGGTTACTGTGCCCAACAGCCCAAACAGGGGTGCCAGAGCAACCAGAGTTTTGATCATCATCAGGTTCTCGTCGATCTTGATGCTGACTTCGGAAATAAGTTTCTCCCGAATCTGGTGGGCGCGTTTTGATTTGCGCTCACCACGGTCTTCCCAAGCATTAATTGCAGCCTGGACATCAACGCCTACACTGGATCGGAGATACCACATGCGTTCGAAGATGAGAGTCCACATAACGAATAGCAGGACAACAATGGCCCAAAGGACCATGCCGCCTGAATCCATAAACTTCCCAACTTCCGCCATCGTATCAGCGAAAAACATCTTATTTGCCCTCTACGGAACCAGCAACAATACCTGCGCTTTGCTCTTCCAGAACATGCAAGATGCGCTGCGCTTTGCCGTTCACCAATGTGTGCATCAGTACGGTAGGAATAGCTACCACAAGACCCAGTACAGTAGTGATCAGTGCCTGAGAGATACCGCCGGCCATTGCCTTGGGATCGCCCGCACCAAACAGAGTAATCATCTGGAAGGTAATAATCATACCGGTTACCGTACCTAGCAGACCCAGCAGAGGCGCTACCATGGCAATAATCTTCAGCAGATCGAGACCTGATTCAATCTGTGGACGCTCTTTAAGCACAGCTTCGTGCAGCTTGAGTTCCAGAGATTCGGCATCGAGACCAGTGTTCTTAGCAGCAACTGCCAGTACACGACCAAGGGGGTTGTCTTCTGTAGCTGAGCCAGACTTGAGCTGAGAGGATACCTTGCTGGACATGCCGCTCAGTACAATAAAGCGCCAGATAGCCAGCAAAATGGCCACAGCAAATACTGCAGTGATCACATAGCCTACGATGCCACCATAGTGCCAGCGCTCAACCAGAGTTGGAGTGTTGATCAGTGCACGCAGCAGTCCGCCACCCAGAGGGCCGGTAGGATCCAGGCCAACTTTGGTAAAGCCTGAAGTCGCTTCTTGCAGATCTTCTGCACTGCCCTGATGATCTGAAGGCTGACGAGCCAGCTCAGAAACAAGGCCGTTCTCCGGGCTGTACTCAAGGTACATGCCGTCGGCTACCAGGTTGTAGGTACCAATGCGAACAACTTCCATCTCAGCCTGTTCGCCATTGGCCAGCAGAACTGAACGGTTGAACTTAACAACACGGGCACTCTCAATCATTTCACGCTGCTGCTCATACCAGAGTTTCTCAATATCTTCGATTGAAGGCAGGCGAGTATCGCTGCTCATCTTGTCGATTAGCTCATCGAGGAAAACCGTACGACCAGGAATCTGGGCGCTAACAATCGACTGATTAAGGTTGGCGCGAATATCGCCAGCAGCACCAGTCAGGTGACCAAATAACTCTTTAAGAGAACCCAGACGCTTGTCGCGCTGCTCGCGCAGTCCGGCAAGAATCACATCGTTATCACGGATATTCTGCTCCAGACGGTCAGAGCGACGCTCCTCAGCAGCCTTGGTATTTTGAGCCTGCTTTAGAAGCTGAGCCTGCTTGCGCTGGTCGCTTTTAAATGCAGCTTCGCGCTTGCGATACTCTGAAGACTCAGAAATCTTGGCGCTCTCAATCATTTGCAGAAGCTCATCGAGAGTCTTTGCATCCTGTGCCAGCGCTGGCGTGCTGAAAGCAGCAGCGGCTACAAAAGCGGCACAAACTTTTACAAATTTATTCATTGTGCTGTCTCCGGTGCAGTAATTGGCATTTCCATAACATCCTGGGGCGATAGCTTCTTGGCTATGCGGATGCCCTGATCAACTGGTCTGCGGTACTCAGAACCCAGAGTCTCCCAAGAACCAGTTTCTTTGTTCCAGGCTCCGGTTTGAGACTTGTCTTTAGTCTGATACATCAGAGCAACACGGCCGATACGCAGAACCTCTACTTCCACCTCAGAACCGTCGCTATTGATATCAATCAGATCGCGGTAGGATTCCAGAGACTGGCTGTATTCAGCTTCAATATCATAGACTTCAAGAATTTGACGGAATTTTTCTGCAGCGGAGAATTTGGCGCTATCCATATTCACGTACAGGTTGGCAATAGCCTCTTCACGCATGTCTTTCTTAAAGGGCACATCAAGGGCAATAAAGTCTTCGATGCCTTTCAGCATGCTCAGCATCAATGGCGCGATCCCACGCTCAATAATAGTAGCGTTCTCGATCGACTCTTTAAGCTCAGCCATCATTTGCTTCTGGCTGTCTATCTGGCGCTCCAGCTGGGAGTTATAAACTCGCAGTGACTCGATCTGCTTATTGACCTGTTTGAATTCTTGCAAAAGACCATCAGTTTGATCAGCGATGCGATCAACATTGGTTTGCGACTTTTTGGCGATCTGGACCTTTTCGGCTCCAGCTTTGAGAACGTCATTTACCTGTGAAGCCTGAACTGCACCAACAGTCAGACCACTGGCAAGAACGGCTGCAAAGGCCAATGCTTTTAGTGGTTGCTTATTCATAGTTCCCTCAATTTGGGTCTACCGGTTTAATTATCTTTCACTGCCTAAAATCGAAAAACAAGACCATCAACATCAGACATGCTTTGTTTCGGGGACTCTTTGTAACAGTCTCTAGTTCAAGAATCAATTTGGCCGGGGAGAAATAAGCAGATAAAACTGAGAACTTGGACGACTGTTACCTAACGTAACATCTGCGACCTGGTTTTAAAATTTATGCCAACTAAATACGATCTAATTGGAGAAATCGGTAGGGATGAGTATCAGTCAGCTCTGGTAGCTGCTCTTTGGTCTGCTTCCACTGGCTGAAATCCACCTCGGGAAAGAACGCATCACCCTCGACTTCGGCATCCACCTGAGTGAGATAGAGTCTGTCTGCCGCAGGCAAAGTCATCCGGTATATCTGCTCGCCGCCAATCACCATAATCTCCTCGGCACCAGCCACCTCACAGGCACTGTGACCCAGTTGCAGCGCGGTCTCCAGAGACTGTGCCACCTCTACTCCCTGAGCCTTCCAGCTAGGGTCGCGGGTAATCACAATATTGGTTCTGCCCGGCAATGGCCGGCCAATACTGTCATAGGTTTTGCGGCCCATAATCAATGGCTTGCCCATGGTCACTGATTTAAAGTACTTGAGATCTTCCGGCAGATGCCAGGGCAGCTGGTTATCAATGCCAATTACGCCATTGCGGCTGACTGCAACTATCAGCGAGAGCTTCATGATCAATCCTTATCAAACCGCCACTGGCGCAGAGATAGGGCCGTGGGATTGGTAGTTTAGTAACTCGAAGTCCTCAAATACAAAATCAAATAGATTGTCTACATTCGGGTTCAGCGCCAGCTTGGGTAGGGCAAAGGTTGAGCGAGATAACTGCTCCTCCACCTGATCCATATGATTGGTGTAGAGATGGGCATCGCCAAAGGTGTGCACAAAATCGCCTGGCTCCAGACCTGTGACCTGGGCGATCATCATGGTCAAAATAGCATAGGAGGCAATATTAAAAGGCACCCCCAAAAACACATCGGCGCTGCGTTGGTATAACTGGCATGACAGGCGCCCATCAATGACATAGAACTGAAACAGGCTATGACAGGGGGGTAGCCCGGACTTGACCATGACCGGAATATCTTTGGGATTCCAGGCCGAGACTATCAGTCGCCGGGAGTCCGGATTGGTCTTAATATCGTCGATTAGCTGGGCAAGTTGATCCACACCTTCAAAATTGCGCCACTGATGGCCGTAGACCGGACCCAGATCACCATATTGCGCGGCGAAGTCTGCATCAGTTTTGATGCGCTCGATAAATTCCTTCATCTTCGCCTTCCACTCAGGCGAGTACATCGCATAATCCTGGTCCTGCCCGGTTTCGCGCAGCCAGCTCTGATAGGGCCAGTCATTCCAGATACCCACGCCATTCTCGACCAGATAGCGAATATTGGTGTCGCCACGGATAAACCACAGCAACTCGTGAAGAATGGATTTGAGGTGAACCTTCTTACTGGTCACCAGCGGGAATCCCTCCGCCAGATCAAAGCGCATCTGATAGCCAAATACACTCAGGGTGCCGGTGCCGGTGCGGTCTTCCTTTTTCACCCCGTTGTCGCGAATATGGCGCATAAGGTCCAGATACTGTTTCATTGTCTTGGCCCAGTCTCAGTTAGTGGCAGGTTTTGCCATCAGGCGCTGGAGGGTTTTGCGCATAAACCAGAGTCCCAGTAACACCATGGGAATGCAGAGTGTCTGGCCTCGAGTTATCCAGCTAAGTGACTCTATCATTGCCGATTGACCGGCAAACTGGGCATCCGGCTCGCGAACAAATTCAACCATAAAGCGGAAACAGCCATAGAGTACCAGAAACAAACCTGTAACCTCACCAGCCAGCCGTGGCTTGCGCGCAAACCAGGTGATAATGAAGAACAGCACCAGGCCCTCGAGCAGCGCTTCATAGAGCTGCGAGGGATGCCGCGCAAGCTGAGTTGGGTCCGAGGGAAACAGCATGCCCCAGGGCATATCTGTGGGGCGCCCATAGAGTTCCTGACCTATAAAATTAGCTATACGACCAAAGAACAGCCCTGTGGGCACCAGTGGAACAGCAAAATCTGTCAGACTCAGGAAAGTCAGCCGGTGTTTGCGGGCATATATAAACAGAGCCACGGCCACACCAATCAGCCCCCCATGGAACGACATGCCTCCCTCCCAGATTCGCACCAACATAGCCGGGTCGGCCAGCCATTTGTCGGTATTGTAGAAAAACATATAGCCCAAGCGTCCACCCAGTATCACGCCCCAGGCACCATAGACAATCAGATCTTCGACCTGATTTTCACCCAGAGGCGACCAGGGTCGTCTTGCATTGCGTCTCGCCAAATACCAGGCTGTAGCAAAGGCTAGCAGATAGCTAATGCCGTACCAGTGTATCGGCAGCGGCCCCAGAGAAATCGCAATTGGGTCTATGGCTGGATGATTTAGCATGGCTGTGAATATCCCTAAAAATTCAAGCGCAGATCATAGCGGTTTCTGAGCTAGTGCGCCAAGCGGGATGTCGCTGGGAGATATAAATAGTTACACTGCCCGGCATGTGTCTACTCGCCTTTGCCTACAAAACCCAAGCTGACCGACCGCTGATTGTTACCTCCAATCGCGACGAGTTTTATCCGCGCCCCACATTGCCCATGCACTGGTGGTCAGAGGCACCTATTTTGGCAGGCAGGGATTTGGAGGCAGGCGGCACCTGGCTGGGTCTATCCCGCAATGGTCGCTTTGCGGCAGTAACCAACTATCGTTATGTGGATGAAAACGGCGAAATGGAGTCAAAGCCACTCTCGCGAGGCCAGTTGGTAACAGACTTTCTACTCTCTGTATTGGACGCAGCGGACTGGGCCACTGCCATAGCTGACAGCGCCTCAGGCTACGGTGGTTTTAATCTTCTGCTCTACGATGGGGACAGTTTGGTGTACTTGAATAACTATGAAAATCTGCCGCCACAAAAGCTTGAGCCCGGAGTCTATGCCCTTAGTAACAACAGGCTGGATAGCCCCTGGCCCAAGGTTGACCATGCCAGAGAACAACTCGCAGAGCTAGTTGATAGCGTTGAACTGGACGAGCAGCATCTTGGGACACTGATGGCGACCCTGTCTCTGCAGAAAATCTATGCCCCCGAATTACTCCCCAGCACAGGTGTGCCTCAGGAGTGGGAAACATTATTGTCATCGCCATTTATTGTTGCTGAGGGATACGGTACCCGGGCTTCCGCCGCTGTCATTATTTCCGCTGACGGCGAAGTTGCAGTCGCTGAACAAACCTATGAAGCTGGCGAGACTCTGGGCTCTCAGACTTTTAGCTTTAACGCCTGCGAGCGGTGACTAGCTCTGGAGGGGCGAATCAGTTTAGCCACTTCCGGCTGATTTAGTGAGTCAGAGACAAACTGAGCCACTGAGGCCGCGTCCGACAGGCGTAGGGCGCGCTTGACCATTGCCCGCGCCTCTTTGCGGCTGACATTGAGCAGCATGGACTTAACGCGCAGCAATGTACTGGCGCTCATCGAGAAATTCTCGTAGCCAAGACCCATTAACACCACAGCACTCAGTGGGTCACCGGCCATCTCACCACAGACACTGAGCTGACAGTTAACTGATGAGGCCTGCTCATAAATGGCCTTGAGTGCGCGCAGAACCGATGGGTGCAATGTGTGATAGAGATCGGCAACTCGAGGATTATTGCGATCCACGGCCAGAAGATACTGGGTAAGGTCATTGGTGCCCACAGATAGAAAGTCCACCCGACGGCCAATTTCCTTAACCTGATAAACAGCTGCAGGCACCTCGATCATGGCACCAACTGGCGGCCGCTCAATCTTATAGCCCTCTTCCTCAGTCAGCTCCTGATAGGCGCGATCAATCAACTCCAGCGCACGGTCCAGCTCGGGCACATTGCTGATCATGGGCAGCATAATGCGCAGATTATTGGTACCCTGACTGGCGCGCAGCAGGGCGCGAATCTGCACCAGAAAAATCTCCGGATGGTCCAGGGAGATACGGATACCGCGCCAGCCTAAAAATGGGTTTTCCTCCTCGATAGGGAAATAGGGCAGGTCCTTGTCACCACCAATATCCAGGGTTCGCATGGTTACAGGCCGCGGCGAAAATGCCACCAGCTGCTCGCGATAAATATCGACCTGCTCATCCTCGGTGGGAAAGCTCGAGCGCATTAAAAAGGGCATCTCAGTACGGAACAGGCCCACAGCTTCTGCACCGCTCTTTAGAGACATCATAGTATCCTGGCGCAGGCCTGTATTAACCCAGAGTGAAAAGCGGAAGCCATCCGGAGTAATGCAGGGAATATCCCGCAGTTTTTCCAGATCCTTGCTAAGTATTTTTTCTTCCCGCTGACGTTGCAGATAGGAACGTCGCACCGTGCGCGTGGCACTGCTGACCACATCGCCGGTAAAGCCGTCGACGATTAATTCCTGGCCTTCCAGCTCAGCCCAGGGCAGGTCAATGGCGCCCATCACTGTGGGAATACCCAGAGCGCGGCCCACAATGGCCATATGGGAATTGCTTGAGCCCTTGAGAGAGATAATGCCCACCAGGCGATTGACCGGAATATCTGCCAGAGCTGTTGCCGATAAATCTTCACCCACCAGCACCACACGGCGGGGCATAGGCAGCTCTTTTTTATGGCTGGTTTGCAGATAACCCAGCACTCGCTTGCCCAGGTCGTTGACATCTGCCGCGCGCTCGCGCAGATAGGGGTCTTCCATCTGACGGAATGTGCGTACATGTTTAAGAATCACCGAGCTCCAGGCGCTCTGTGCGGTCTGGCCGGCGGTAATAGCGGCAATCACCTCGCCCCCCAGAGAGCTGTCGTCCAGCATACGAATATAGACATCGAACAGGGCCAGCTCTTCAGCGCTCAGCTTATTGACCAGTCCATCACCCAGATTGCGCATATCTTTTTTGGCTGCGGTCAGGGCGCGGCGAAAGATTTCTACTTCCCCTGCAGGGTTATTGGTAAATCGCTCGGGCACCGAAGTCAGGTCTGTATTGGTAGCAACCAGCACCACCCGACCAATGCCTACACCTGGAGCACTGGGAATCCCTCTAAACATAGCCTCGCGACTTTTGCCGCGCCCCGCCGAGGCCAGCTTGCGCAGGGCACCAGTGGCTTCAGCGTGGGCGATAGCGCCAGATAGCTGGGCGCAAACCGTGACTACAAAGGCCTCCTCTTCCGAGGCAAAACGGCGCTGGGTTTGCTGCTGCAATACCAGCACCCCCAGCACCTTGCGGTGATGAATAATGGGTACGCCGAGAAAAGAATGAAATGGGGCTTCACCTGTCTCTTCAAAATAGGCGAAATTGGGGTGCTGATCGGCGTCCTCTAGATTGAGCGGCTCTTCCTTGGCGGCCACCAGGCCTACCAGGCCCTCGCGCATGGACAGGCGAACCTTGCCGATAGACTCTTTCCTCAGCCCCTCTGTGGCCATAAGTACATAGCGCTGATCGGCCTCATCGAACAGATAGACCGAGCACACTCCAGCCTGCATCGCATCCCGCACCTCTTTGACGATAATGCTCAGCACCTGAGGCAAATTGCGGGCGCTGTTAACCTCTTGAACTATGGTTCGCAATAAGCTGATCATAATGGGTTACCGTCCGCGACTGCGCTTTTCAAAGCGCGAATTGGCAGGGGCGAACTCCATCAGAGCATTGCGGTAGACATTGCGTTTAAAGGGCACTACAGATTCAATTGGGTACCAGTAGTTGACCCATTCCCAGCCATCAAACTCAGGACTACCTGTGGCATCGAAGCGCACCTTGGCCGTATCGCCGGTCAATTGCAGATAAAACCATTTTTGTTTTTGCCCTATGCACAGGGGCTTGGAGTTTTTGCGCTGCATCTGCGGAGGGATATGGTAGCGCAGCCATTTCTTGGTGCGCTGAATAATTTTTACATCGGTGGACTCGAGGCCAACTTCTTCGTACAGCTCTCGATAGAGTGCCTGCTCTGCAGACTCACCTGCGCTCAGGCCACCCTGAGGAAACTGCCAGGCCTTCTGCCCCAGCCTTTTCGCCCAAAATAGCTTGCCGCGACCATCACTGATGACCATGGCGACATTTGCACGAAATCCATCCTTATCAACCACTTACAGTATTCCTTCTTTATTATTTGGCAGCGACCTATTGTTCCACAGACTTGGGGGGTCAGCAATTTTCTCTTGAGACCATCTTACATCATCGCTATCCTGCATCTGCGTTTATTTAACCCTCCCCCACCGATGAGAACAGTCCTATGGCCCTGGCCATCTTTGATTTAGACAACACATTGATTGCTGGCGACAGCGACCACGGCTGGGGCGAGTTTTTGGTAGCCAAAAAAAAGGTT
>DDCQ01000009.1:30545-32414 GCA_002334915.1 Porticoccaceae bacterium UBA2002 | reverse complement strand
AAAACTTTTGGCCACCGACATAGACAGCCAGGTCTGGGTTTGCCCTCCGCTGCGCCAGTACTGCTCAAATTGAATAGCGCCATCTTTAATCACCAGCACTGCGCCAGTATCCGTGCGCGCTAGAAATTCCGCTGTCTCTACCTGCTCTCCCCTGTAGATAAACTCAGTTGGCAGCGGCACCGTCTCCACCACCGGAAAGCTGTATGGCTGCTCGGCAGCAGGCATAGTTGTCACCGGAAACATCATATGCATGCGATTAAAGTTATCTATCTGCTCTGCGCCAGTAAACAGGCTGCTGACAACCTGCACCCGGGCAATTCGATCGCCAAAAACAAACCAGACAGACCCCGCAACAAGCAATATCAGAGCAAGGCTAATGCCCAGTACTTTTTTAGTCATCACCTGTCTCCAGAAGACCTATTAAATGCTCAGATCCATTAGGTTATAGTCCTTTAATAAAGCCAGCTGGCTATCATCCCAGACCGGGATTTCCCCGGCTTTAATATCTGGTGCGTACTGATAGGGCTGCTCGTCGGGAAAACGCTGCTGTCTCGCTGAAATGGCCAGGCCGATTAGTCTGGAGCGCTCCTTGATAAAGGCATCATCAAAGGTAGTTGCCTGTGCATGGATACCAGCACCATGGACATTGAGCACGGAGGAGCGGCGATGAAACCCAAAGTTGACCGAGACACGGGTTTCAAAACCTGTATTGGCAAAAGAGCCATGCAATAGCTGCCGGTTATTTATCACCACATCCCCGGGATTACAGACAATGGGCAGAGCCTCGGGCAGCCGTTCAGTACCAGCCTCCTCGACCATTTTGACAATATTCAGCCGCCCCTGCTTATGGCTGCCTGGTATCACCCAGACCCCATTGACAGCAGTGCTGCCATAGACCTGACCCATAAAGTTAAAGCCGTGAATATCTTCATCAAAATCAGGGTTATCCCAGTGGGTGTCGCCATCCTGATGCCAGGACACCGCGGCCCCCAGCCCGGCATATTTAATAAATAGCCCCTCATGGAAGGGGGTAAAGTCCTCGCCATTAATGGCCTCGGCCACTCTTAATAACCCGGGATGCCCATAGGTGCGCAGACAGGCCAGTGAGTACTGCAGTGACCCCGCAAGGTAAACCGGTGTGGCCTCGGGCGCACTGTCATCAGGTTTGGGTTCAAATAGCTTTACCTGATGGCGGCCATTGGCGATCTGACTGCCACCCAGGGGGTCTGATAATGGTTTGGCCCACTGCAGTGTCATAGCCTGACTATCAGCACCCAGAGCCGGGCGCCCTTTGGCATCTGTTGCCGCTCCCATAGTTGTGGGGAAATTTTCCCGCAGACGATCCAGATCATCTGCAAGATCCTTTACCTCTTCCTCACTCAAAGCATTTTCAAAAATATAGAAGCCGTAGGCCGAATAGGCCTCGAGAATATCCCGATGAACAGCGCCCTGTTCATCGAACCTCAGCGGGCCTCGATTAGGCAGCGCCAGAGCGCGCTGCTGGCCCTGAACAAGATATTGCCGAACTGCATCTGCATCGTCGCCATAATAGGCTGCACAGGCCTCCATAGACCTTGAGATATCCTGAATCATGAAACCACCCTTATCATTCTTATTGTTAGCCCTGATGGCTTAGCTGAAAACCTCAGAGTCTTATTTGATAGATAAGAATATAGGGCCTTGCCCCCAGTAGCAATCCTATGCTGTCGAACGGCTAATAACAGGAAAACCACAGATTACTTTGTAAGGTCGCGACTATACAAAGCATTGGTTCATGACGCCGCTGCTTACTGTAAAAAACCCGGAGGCTGTGGCAGTGCAGAAACATCTGTGGGCTCATGCTGAATAATCACTCGAGCACCTAATTCT
>DDCQ01000009.1:17952-30500 GCA_002334915.1 Porticoccaceae bacterium UBA2002 | reverse complement strand
ACTGTATGGCCCGGGGTATGCCCTGGGGTTTCCAAAATAACAACCGATCCATCGCCAAAAACATCATAGTTTTCACTAAATGTAGTTTTATTGAGCCCAGCGAAAGCCGCATTCTGAACCTTGCCCTCCTCAGTACTAAACATATGCTCAAGCTCATTCTCGTGTACCAGCCACCTAACATCCGGAAAGAGCGAGGCCTGGCCCGTATGATCAAAGTGGCTATGAGAGACTGACATAAAGTCAATATCGGTTACTCTCAGGTCTATCTCCGCTAACAGATCGGTTAACGAGCTTTCAAGAGAAACGGTAAAAATACCATCAACCTGTGGAGCAGAACCGACCAAACCATGGGGGAGCCCCAAGTCCCATATCAAATCGCCTGCCGGGTGGCGGATTAAATAGCATGTGTTCGTCAGCCTACCTACCTGACCAGCATAGTTGCCGCTGGAGGAAAATGCGTCGAAATCAGACACTTCAATATTGCCACAATCAAAGGTGTAGAGTTTGAGAGGCGCTGGGGCGACAAAGTTGCCAGCGGAATCGTCCAAGGACGTTTGCGTACCGACACTCTGCTCGCCTTGAGAACAACCAGCCATTAATAGGCTAAATGCGAGTAGTCTTTTAATCATTGAGGTAATCCTTTGTTTGACGCGCTAGTCTTTACTGCCTGTGTGACTTAGTCAACCGGTTTTTGGTGTCTGAAATAATACTGAAAAGCGGTTTTGATTTTCATGAAAACTCTGAAACAAAATGCCAGTTTAAATGCTTTCTTATCTTCGAATATATGGCAAGATATTACGATCATGTTTTAATTTGTCTGGGGCTCTCTATTTTGTCATCCACAATAACCAATCTGAAGTCTGTTATTTTACTTTGTCTCCTCGTATTACCTGCGATACCAACGAGTGCGAGCTATAACGACCGACCTCAAGAAACTTTTGTTCTGGTCCACGGTGCAACTGGAGGCGGCTGGGATTGGAGAACTATGCAGAATATCCTTGTGGAAAGAGGCCATCAAGTTCACAGGATAACGCTCACCGGCCTGGGTGAGAGAGCCCACCTTTCTAGCCCAAAAATTAATCTAACCACACATATTACGGATGTAGTAAATACTGTTATCTATGATGAACTCGATGAGATTATTTTGGTGGGGCATAGCTATGGCGGTATAGTCGTTACCGGTGTAATGAATAGCATACCCAAAAAAGTTAAGCATGCAGTGTTTTTAGATGCGGCCGTTCCAAATCATGGGATGTCAATTAAAGATCTTTGGGCTGATAACAGAGCTCTCAAAATAAGGGATGGGATTGTCTATTTTCCTTGGCTGATAGAAAACTCTAAACCACCTCATGATGTCCCCCAGTCACTTGCCACACTGACAGAACCCGTATCTTTTGATGATGATCAAGCAATAAAATTACCTGCAACCTATGTAGCATTTGTAAGCGATCCAAAAATAAAAGACATCAGAGAGAAAACTGACCCGTCATGGAAGAACGCCAGAGATAGAGGCTGGCCAATCCATATCCTTGAAAGTGACCATAATGCCCAGAGATCACATCCCGTGGAGCTTGCAGACCTACTTGAGCAAATCGTCTCGACAAATTAAGTAGCATTAAGAGAAAAGCTAGCTTAAATGATGGTACCCCAGGGCGTTTCTTGACCAAAAAACCTAAAACAAAACCTCAGTTCTCACCGATGGCTGCATGAGTGGCTTTAGCCCCTTAGACTCTGGTAATTGAAGATTACGCAATCTAGACAGGCATAGCGGGGTAAATTTAGATATGTCATTGATTTGAAATGGTGCACGGGGCCACCAGTCATTGCCCTAGGCAGGCACCTGTAATGCCCTTAGTCCTTGTGTTTACTGATGTTGACACCCCTGTAGTTCATTGTCAAAGGCACATTCACGTCTACCATTTTGTCTACCTCAGACCCACACAAGGCGCCCATGAGTNNCCAATTTCGCCACCCGGGCGTCTAAAACTGACTAAGATGGGCTTTTATCAGCAGCGGAGTGCTGAAGGGCGGCAGTATACATGATCATTATCCCAGTTGGGAACGCCTCAGAGGTCGCTATTAACACTTTTTCTCCACTCTCTGGGCGTGCTGCCGAACCAGCGCTTGAAGGCTCTGGTAAATGCTGTGTTATCTGCATAACCCAGATAGTCTGAGAGCTGGATAATAGATATATCAGAATTGCGCAGGCGCTCGGTGGCTATAGCCTGGCGAACGGACTCCAATAAGTCAGAAAATGAACTGCCCTCTTGTTTGAGCATACGCTGCAGGGTGCGCGGGTGCACGGCAAGTCGATCTGCAACAGTTTCGATACCGCAGGGGCCCAGAGGCAACAGCTCTCTAATCAGACGGACCACATCGCCGCAGAGATCGCTGGGTACATCTTTCTCTAGCTGATTGATATGGGAACGCAGTATCATATTCAGGGCCGGGTCTACCTGAAGTATGGGCGCCTTGAGCCAGATTTTGGGGAATACTATCTCAGTGCGCTGTTGATCGAAGAGCACTGGGGCTTTAAATAGCTTTTGGTAGGGCTTTAAACTGGCTGGTGACTCATGGCAAAAACAAACTCTGGTAGGTTTCCAATCCAGCCCACAGAGTGCCTGCATAATAACAATACTTTGGGCCATAGCCAGTTCATCGGACTGCTTGCGGAGCTCGGTTTGCGCGGAATTGTGGTAGCTGAGATGGGCCTGGTCACCAAAGCTGTTCAGTGCACCGTTCACCGGCCCACTAATATGCAACATCAAATGGTCAACCAGCGCTAGCAAGGCGGTACCCACATCGTTGGATTGCAGCATTAATTGGCCAACCGCTCCCAGCAGGTTTATATTCTGATTGATGCCCAACAGTGCGGCAAAATGCGAACAGCCAGTGGCATCAGCCGCGTTCTGAAGCAAGCCTTCAATGCAATTATAGGAGACTAATTCGTCGAGGTCGCCTACCGCGGGAAACCCAGGTGAAAAACCATTAGCCTGCAAAATTTTGTCAGGGTCAGCCTGTAACAGCCGCATTTGTTTGTCAAAGCCCGCTATAACTGCGGCTCGTACCTTTGCCATAATAGACACCTGCAAAATGCAAACATGAGTAGAATAACAGATATTTGTCGCCAAATGTCAATATATTGTCGCCCTGTGCCGAGTTAGCAATCGTTCAATCGCTAGTATTAGTGGCCCCCTGCAACAAATGAGTCGCTGCCGGGTACCATAGAAAATTGGTTGCAGTATTATCATGAAAGACAAGATTGTTAACTTCACCTATATCACCAGCATATTTATGCTGCTAGCGCTGGTTCTTGCGGTACTCTTAGTTGTCGCATCAACAGGGCTTGCAGTTCCTCTCGAAAGCATCGCTGCAGAGTTATCCCAAATTTCCGACCTAGCTGCAAGGCTGTTTATCTAGCTCAAGGCTGTTTATCTAGCTCCAAGGCTGTTTACCTGGCTCAGGGCTGTTTATCTAGCTCCAAGGCTGTTTACCTGGCTCAGGGCTGTTTACCTGGCTCAAGGCTGTTTACCTGGCTCAGGGCTGTTTACCTGGCTCAGGGCTGTTTACCTGGCTCAGGGCTGTTTACCTAATTCGATTAAGATTTGCTTGCAAGACCGGGGCGTGGCGAGGAGAAAACAGATATTTGAAATGGAGGCGCCGGTCGGAATCGAACCGACGATGGCGGAGTTGCAGTCCACTGCATTACCACTTTGCTACGGCGCCTTTAAAAGACATTTCATTTCAGACTCTGGACAACGCCGAAACCGGTGCTGTCTGAGAGGCCGCTATTCTAGGGATTACCAGCAATAAAGCAACTACTTCTCGGCATCGGCGCTCAATTGAGGCCAGGCGAGCATAAGGTACTGCACCATGGACCAAAGGGTCATAATTGCAGCCGCATAAATAGCCACAAACCCAACCTGGGTAAGCAGCTCCTGCTCCGGCTTGGCCAGCAGCAGAAGCGCCACAGCTATCATCTGCACCCAGGTTTTAATCTTACCCATCATCGAGACTGCAACACTGCCTCTGGAACCCAGCTCTGACATCCATTCCCGCAGCGCCGATATAACAATTTCCCGACCAATAATCACTATGGCTGGCAGCGCAAACCAAGGCGTTGAATGCACTTCCAATAGCAGTACCAGTGCAGCCACCACTATAAGTTTGTCTGCTACGGGATCGAGAAAGGCACCAAAGGGCGTCACCTGATCAAGCTTGCGGGCCAGATAGCCATCTACCCAATCAGTCAGCGCGGCCAGGCCAAAAATAGCTGCTGATGCGAAGTGATGCCATTCCCAGGGCAGGTAATAGACAACAATAAACACTGGGATCAGGGCGATACGCAGCAGAGTCAGGATATTGGGTAAATTCCACATAGATGATTCTAATTTTCCATAATTATTGGTGACGGCGCGCCGTCAAGTTACTCATTGTACAGGGCGCTGTAAATAGCTTCAGCTACCTTTTTGTTTATATTATCAACCTTCATCAAATCCGCAACACTGGCTTTTTTGACCTCCAGGATACCGCCAAAATGTTTGAGCAGATTACGGCGCCTGCTGGGCCCTACTCCCGGAATACCCTCCAGAGGCGAGATACGGCGTTTTTTATCTCGCCTGGCCTTGTGGCCGGTAATCGCAAAGCGGTGCGCTTCGTCGCGAATCTGCTGTATCAGATGCAGAGCTGCCTGCTGAGGCCGGGCGATAACCCTGTTGTTCTGGTCTGCCAAAATTAAGGTTTCCAGCCCCGGCTTTCTGGTGGTGCCCTTGGCTACGCCCAGCACCATCACGCCCACCACACCCAGATCGGCCAGTACATTTTTGGCTATACCAATCTGCCCTTTACCGCCATCAATCAGCAAAATATCCGGCAACTTGCCTTCGCCTTTCATCAGCCTGGTATAGCGGCGGCGAATCGCCTGCTCCATGGCCGCATAGTCATCGCCGTCGGTAATGCCATCTATATTAAAGCGTCGATAGTCACTCTTCAGCGCACCATTGGCATCAAATACCACACAGGAGGCAACCACTGCTTCGCCGCTGCTATGACTGATATCAAAGCACTCCAGGCGCTGGGGTGTCTGCTCCAGGCCAACTGTGTCGCGCAACGACTCAAAGCGCTGCTCAATGGTTTTTTTAGACGCCAGTCTGGCGGTGAGATTTTGCTCTGCGGTGCGCTGAGCCAGCTCAATCCACTTGGCTCTAAAGCCACGCACTGAATCGCGAATTTCAATATTGCGCCCTACTCTGGTGTGCAGTGCTTCGCAGAGAGCCTCTGTTCCCTCAATAGCTGCATTGACCAGAATCTCTTTAGGTAAATCTGGCCGTCCACCGCCATCCAGATACAGATGGGGCAGGAATTCACTGAGCAGCTCTGCAACCTCTTCGGCCAGTGGTGCCTTGGGATAATAGCTGCGGCTGCCAAGAATGCGACCCTGACGAATATACAGCATATGCACACAGGCCTGACCATTGGTCACTGCCCCGGCGACCACATCGATGGTGCCCCTGCCCTTTTCAATCATCTGCTGGGCCTGCACTGTGCGCAGAGCAGAGATCTGATTGCGGTGCTCGGCAGCTTTCTCAAACTGCAGATCAGTGGACGCAGCATCCATATCTCGCTCCAGCTGCTTGAGAATTTTATCGGCCTTGCCATCCAGATAGAGCCTGGTCAGCTCTACATCCGCGCTGTAGTCCTCGGGGCTGACAAACTCCACACAGGGTGCAGTACAGCGCTTAATTTGGTACTGCAGGCAGGGCCTGGAGCGGTTTTTAAAGAACACATCTTCGCACTGGCGCACCTTAAAGGTCTTTTGCAAAAAGCTCATGCTGTCGCGCACCGCATGCACCGATGGGAACGGGCCAAAGTAGGTCCCTTTGGCTTTTTTAGGGCCGCGGTGAAAGGCCAGACGGGGCCACTGATCGCGATCGGATAAAAAGATATAGGGATAGCTTTTATCGTCGCGCATTAAAATATTGTAGGGCGGACGATACTGTTTGATCAGGTTATGCTCGAGAATCAGCGCTTCGGTTTCTGTCTCGGTCACTGTGACATCAATCTTGGCAATGCGCTTGACCAGCGCTGCAGTTTTGGGGGTCAGACCAGTCTTGCGAAAATAGCTGCCAACTCGCTTTTTAAGATTTTTGGCCTTGCCCACATAGAGGATGGCCCCCTCCCCGTCAAACATCTGGTAGATGCCGGGTCGGCCGGTGAGGGATTGCAAAAAAGGTTGGTGATCAAAAGCCATGGCGGGATTGTAGCCGGTCTTGGCATACACCGCATTAGCCTATCAAGAGAACCTCTTATCCCCCGCCATACACAGCTGTTTATCGGCGCTGGTCACGGTGAAATCCCTATCCAATACCGTGCTGACAAAGTGCCATTGATTAGTCGCGGCCTCTGGAGTCAGCACTAGCTCAGACCAGCCGCGCTGGGCTGTAT
The DNA here is from genome assembly GCA_002334915.1 of Porticoccaceae bacterium UBA2002. Classification (GTDB taxonomy): domain Bacteria; phylum Pseudomonadota; class Gammaproteobacteria; order Pseudomonadales; family Porticoccaceae; genus HTCC2207. The sequence goes on along the minus strand of DDCQ01000009.1, from coordinate 24,056 downwards.
CCACTGCATGAAGTTCTGCGCTGGCATTTTGCATAGCCCGGGCAAGCACATCCGGCTCTGTGGCCAGATAGGTTTCCAGCCCCGGACTGTTGACTCCCGGGGTTCCCACCTCAACACCCAGGGCCTGGCCCTGGTCGTTGGCTAAATTAAAGGCCCAGGCATTATGCGTATCTCCAGCGAGCACCACCGGATTAACGCCATGATCAAGCAAACTGGCAAACACTCTATTGCGAGAGGCCCAGTAGCCATCCCAGGCATCTAGATTAAAGGGTAGATTATCCGCCGCCAATGTCTGCATCATCTGCAGTATTGGCCGATATTCTGGCAGGGTTTCGTCCAGCCTAAGCTCTTCGTCAGTCAGTGCCGGCAGTCGCAGCTTACCCATCAGCACCTGCTGGCCCAGCACCTGCCAGGTAGCCGCTCGCTGTTTGCTGCTCTGCAACTCAGCATCTAACCATTGCTCCTGATCTGCCCCTAGCATCTGTCGCCCAGGATCAATCAGAGCCTGGGTTTTAAAGCGATCCGAGTCCGGCAAGTAATACCATGCCTCTGGCAATATCTCCGGGGTTAAGTCTTTGATCAGCTGGTAGTCCGTAATCGCGACTGGCTTACCGGTGGAGAAATCAAAAGGCAGATTAATCCGCTGCAGCTGGTCTGCAGCAATTACAGCAGCCTGCTCCTCGGTGACCAATCGGGCACCGCTGGCATCTACATGGTAAAGGCCTGAGCGCATAGGTAGATCGACAGCATAGTTTAGTGGCCTATCGCGACCATGAATTCTGGTGTCAAGCATCATCAGGTCAGCCAGATTGCCAATCTTAAAACTCCGGTAAATCGGCGCTTGGTCACCGGCTTCCGCGGTACGGATAGGCATCCATTCATGATAGGCCTGTCGGGCTGCGCGGGCGCGGGCGAAAAAATCACCCTCTTCCTCATTGTGATTTTCTGCACCTTCGGTCCAGCAGTCATTGGCAAGCTCATGGTCATCCCACACAGTGACAAACGGGTGACGAGCGTGCACTGCCTGCAAATCTGCATCAGTGCGATACAGGCCGTAGCGCATGCGGTAGTCTTCGATGCTCAGAATTTCAGTGCTGGGCTCTACCTGACGTCCCAGCTTGTCTGTGGCCACTGGGTTGGCATAAACGCCCTCGGCATATTCATAGATATAGTCACCCAGATGCAGCACCAGATCCAACTCTGTATTGGCCATATGGCGATAGGTATTGAAGTACCCCTGGGGATAGTTGGAACAGGAACAGACGCCGAGACGAAACTCGCTGACATCACCCTCGGGCAGGGTGCGCGTTGTGCCCACTGCGCTGCTGATTCTGTCGCGCAGAAAACGATAATAATACTGGCTGCCGGGCTCCAGACCCCCAGCATCTACCTTGATTGTGTAGTCTCGAGCAGCACTGGTAGACGCTGAACCAGAGCTAACCAGCTGTTTAAAATCAGCATCTTTTGCCACCTGCCACTGGCAATCAATCTCAGCGTGCTGGCCATTGCCCGGAATCAAGCGAGTCCACAGGATAACCTGATCTGCCAGCGGATCACCACTGGCAATACCATGAGTAAAATAAAATGGCTCGTCGGCATAGACTTCAAATCCACGCAGAGCCAGCACACCCAAACTGGCTCCAAAACCTTTTAGCAGTTGACGACGATTAAAATGCGCTGCGGCCATAATATTTAGCTCTTATTGGATTGCGTTTAGCGCGTCAGATTAACCTATTAAATTCATGCTGTACTATAAAAAAATGCCTGCACAGACATAAATTTGACTATTGGCCGTAAGTGATCAACCTTCTCTGGTGACTAACAGAGCACCGTTTAACAAAGCACCGTTTAACAGAGCACAGTTTAGCGCTGACTGGATTTAGGCGGTCGGGGAAACAGCTGATTGACCAGATCAGCGCAGCGCTCGATATGGCCTATGCAATCCCACACCAGAGGCGGCACACCATGGGCTGACTCATTGCGCAAATGGGGTAATACGCGCTCCAGCGACTTGCAGTATCCTCTCTTCTGTTCGGTGCCCTCAAGATGCCTAAAGCAAGAGTCCGAAAGCCAGTTTTTCTCATTGGCCAGAGTCAGTAACTGGCGCAACATTAACTCCGGCCTATTGGCTTTAATTCGCAGCGCATGTTCGATCACATTGCAGGCTTTGAGCTGCACCTCGGAGCCCAGCGAATAAAAAAAGTAGGAGTATAGAGCCATATTTCTGGCAATATTGAACTGACCGCGAATAATCTGCGGTACATTGGAATGCAGTTGAATGGCCGCGAGAATTGAATAATGGGAGGGAAGATCAATTTCCTTGCCGCCCATTTTTTGCAAGAACAGGTGCTGTTTATCAACACACATAATCTCGTCAAAGGGTTTAAATGAGTCCATCCAGAGTTCCTTTCTAATGCCAATTTAGCGGGTATAAAAAGAAAACTCACAGAGATAAGCATCTGAATCCTTTCAAAAGCAACCATATTATTCATAGACCTATTCGCTATGGCTTGCAACTCAGTTCAGGCCTGTGCCGCTCCTGCGGCCCCCTGTGCTCCATAGTCTGCCAGCATAGCGCTAACTTGTAGCAACCTATTGCGGGTGGCCGGGCTAAATCTGCCCATACTGATAAACCCATGGGTACAGTCCGGCAAATGCTGATGGCTGACATTAACCTGTGCCTGAACAAGCTTATCCACAAAGGCCAAACCCTCATCTCGCAGCACATCATATTCTGCAGTCACAATCAGGGTATCTGGGGTATCCTCTAGATGCTTCCAGGCTAGAAGGCTAGAGGTCCTGACTGCCGCATTATCGGCATCCAGTAAATAGTTATCGCGAAAGAACGTCATGGTATTCTCGGTTAACAGCAACCCCTTACCAAAGCGCTTGACAGACTCAGACTGGTGCTCCATATCCACCCAGGGATAGAGTAAAAACTGAAATGCTGGCGGCGCCGATAACTGACCTTCGACAACTCCACCGAAGGTTTGCATAGACAGCACAGCCGCCAAATTACCCCCAGCACTATCGCCGCCCACTCCTATTTTTGTATTTTCTATGCCCAGCTCAGCCGCCTGATCTACCACCCAGTTAAAGGCGCCCAACCCATCTTCAATAGGCCCGGGAAATGGACTCTCTGGCGCACGCCTGTAGTCCACAGCTATCAAATTAATGCCAGCCTGGCCCGCCAAAAGACTGCAAAAGCCATGGTGACTTTTTAGCCCGCCAATCACATAGCCGCCACCATGAAAATAAACCATAGTCAGCGCCGGCTTGGCATGGATTGGCCGATAAATTCTGACCCCTATCTGACGCTCGCCCAGGGGAATCTGCCTGTCCTCAGTGCTGACATCTGACCTTGAGCCACTGCCAAAGACCCGATCATAGGTGTCGTAGATTCGGCGCAGTTCGCCCAGGGGACGCCTGGCGAATTCGGGCCCCAGATTACCCAGTGTACAGAGTATTCGCTGGCCAGTAATAAGCTTCATAGCGCGATATACAGCTGATTTTTAATGCAGAACAATAGGCCCATCAGGTTAACCCAACTTTTATTAGTACCGGCAAATCACCAGTTTTATAGGCTTAAGTTAACCCAATAATCAGACCATGGCAATCCATCTTATGATCGATCAGTTTTGGCCCACAAAGGCTAACCAAGCCCGACAGATGGGTGTAAACTAGGGCGTAAATTTTTTAGACCTGATCTTATGCTCGAGCCAGCAGCAGCCATAACTCCCAATCTCTGTGCACCTGACAGAAAATTCTGTGTGGCGCCCATGCTCGACTGGACTGATCGTCACTGCCGCTATTTTCTGCGTCTGATCAGCCACCACGCCGTGCTCTATACCGAGATGATTACTACTGGCGCCATTCTCCATGGGGACACCGACTACCATCTGGCTATGAATCCTGAAGAGCACCCGGTGGCGCTGCAGCTGGGTGGCAGCGACCCAACAGATCTGGCCAGAGCCTGTGTGCTCGCCCGCCAGTATGATTATGCCGAGATCAATCTCAACTGCGGCTGCCCCAGTGACCGGGTACAGAATGGTATGTTTGGCGCTGTGATGATGAAAAATGCCCAGATTACTGCAGACTGTATTAAAGCCATGCAGGACGCAGTGGATCTGCCTATCACCGTCAAGCACCGAATTGGTGTGGATGACTTCGATAGCTATGAGTTTCTCTGTGACTTTGTAGACAGTCTGGCAGCAACCGGCTGTCAGACTTTTCTGGTACATGCGCGCAAGGCCTGGCTGAAAGGCCTGAGTCCAAAACAGAATCGCGAGATTCCTGAGCTTAACTATGACCGCGTCTACCAGCTAAAAAAAGATTTCCCCCGGCTGGAGATTATTATCAATGGTGGAGTAACAGATCTGCAGCAATCCGCGCAGCATTTACAGCAACTGGATGGCGTTATGGTGGGTCGCGAGGCCTATACCAACCCCTATCTGCTGGCCACTGTAGATCAGCAGATTTATGGCTCTAAAGAGCCGGTAAAATCCAGGCAAAAAATCGCTGAAGAGTTTCTTCAATATGTGGATAATGAGCTAGGCAAAGGCACCAGACTCCAGGCCATGACCAGACATATTCTAGGCCTGTTTCATGGCATGCCCGGCGCCAGGCAGTACCGGCGGCATATCAGTGAAAATGCCTTCAAACCAGATGCAACCATTGATGTACTGGTCTCTGCTCTGGAAAAAACAACAGCGCTGGCTAAGACAACAGCGTTTTAGTTAAAACAAAGGGAATAAGATTTTCATGACTGATAAAAGCAAACTCGCTCAACTAAAAGAAATGACCACTGTGGTCGCCGATACCGGCGATTTTGATGCCATTGCCCAGTACTCTCCCGAAGATGCTACCACCAACCCTTCCCTGCTGTTAAAAGCCGCGCAAATGCCGGCTTATCGCAGCCTTGTTGATGGGATTGTTCAGTCTGTTACCAGTGGCAAGCTGTCTTCGGACGAACAGCTGTCAGCCTGCATGGATAGACTGGCTGTAGGATTTGGTGAAAAAATTCTTGGAACTATACCCGGTCGCGTTTCCACTGAAGTAGACGCAAGACTTTCCTTTGACAGAGATAGCTCCATTGCCAAGGCGCGTCAGCTTATCGATCTCTACGAGCAAGCTGGCATTGGCAAAGAGCGTGTACTTATCAAAATGGCCTCTACCTGGGAGGGAATTAAGGCCGCAGAGCAACTGGAAAAAGAAGGTATTAACTGCAACCTCACATTGCTGTTTAACTTTACTCAGGCAGCAGCAGCTGCAGATGCAGGAGCCTATCTGATTTCGCCTTTTGTGGGCCGTATTCTTGACTGGTACAAAGCCAACACTGATCTCAGCGACTATGCACCGGCCGATGACCCCGGGGTGCAGTCAGTTACACGCATCTACAACTACTACAAGCAACAGGGTTACAACACCGTAGTAATGGGTGCCAGCTTCCGCAACACCGACGAAATTACCGAACTGGCCGGTTGCGACCGACTGACCATTAGCCCCCAGCTGCTACAGGCGCTAGATGAGGATTACGGCGTTCTGGAACGCAAGCTGGACCCGACAAATAGCGGTGAAAAAATTCACTACCAGCTGGGTGGTGAAACTGCATTCCGCTACGAACTCAATGACGACCCCATGGCAACCGAGAAACTGTCTGGGGGCATTCGAGCCTTTGTCGCAGACCAGATTAAACTGGAAACCTGGTTGCGAGATATTCAGTAATGATCGATCGTATTAAAAGCTTTTTTGCCAAAAACGTTCTCGAATCTGAAGAGACAGTAGCCAGCGAACAGCTGGCTACTGCTGCCCTGCTGGTAGAGGTGATGGTAATCGATGGCAACCTGGATGAGCAGGAACTGGCGTCTATCAGTCAGACTCTCTGCGATATTTTAAGCCTTGAACTCGGGCAGGTAGATGAGCTGCTGCGACTGTCTCGGGAAGAAGTAGCCGAAGCCACCTCTCTCTATCAGTTTACTCGTGAGATTAACGAGCATTTTGAGCTGGATAAAAAGATGGATGTGCTGACCGCCATGTGGCGCGTCGCCTATGCAGATGGCTATCTGGACAAGCACGAGGAAGGCATTATTCGGCGCGTGGCTGAT
>DDCQ01000009.1:399-17909 GCA_002334915.1 Porticoccaceae bacterium UBA2002 | reverse complement strand
AAAAGCCAAGCAAAATACCATTAAATCGGCGTTAACCCGGAATCCACATCTGCATTCTGGCCACGATGGCGCAGATAATGATCCATCAAGGTAATCGCCAGCATAGCCTCCGCAATCGGCACCGCACGGATGCCCACGCACGGATCATGGCGCCCAGTGGTAATCACCTCAGCAGGTTCACCAGCAGTATTAATCGACTGCCCTGGAATACGGATACTGGAGGTCGGCTTAAGGGCCAGATGAGCGACAATATCCTGACCTGAAGAAATACCCCCCAGCACGCCGCCAGAGTTATTCGACAGAAAGCCCTCGGGAGAAAGCTCATCGCGATGCTCTGTGCCCTTCTGGGCCACCACGTCAAAACCCGCACCCAGCTCCACACCTTTAACCGCATTGATACCCATCAGACCATGGGCCAGCTCGGCATCAAGGCGATCAAAAATCGGCTCGCCTAGTCCCACGGGCATATTCTTGGCGACCACGGTCACCTTGGCACCAATGGAATCACCCTCTTTGCTAAGGGCCTGCATATAGGTTTCCAGCTCTGCAACCTTACCGGCATCGGGGAAAAAGAAGGGATTCTTTTCAATCTCAGCCTGATCAAAGCTCTCTGCAACCACAGGGCCAAGCTGAGAAACATAGCCAAAAATTTCTATGCCCAGCCGCTCTTTGAGATACTTTTTAGCAATGCCACCAGCCGCCACCCGCATCGCCGTTTCTCGGGCAGAACTGCGCCCGCCACCGCGATAATCCCGCTCACCATACTTCTGATGGTATGTATAATCTGCATGAGAAGGTCTAAATAAGTCTTTGATTTTAGTGTAATCTTTGGATTTCTGATCTTTGTTTTCAATCATCATTCCAATAGAGGCACCAGTGGTTCTACCCTCGAATACACCAGACAGAATCTTAACTTCATCATCCTCTTTGCGCTGAGTGGTATAGCGAGACTGGCCGGGCTTGCGGCGGTCCAGATCCGGCTGCAAATCCGAGGCACTGATCTCTAACCCGGGAGGGCAACCGTCGACAATACAGCCAATCGCCAGACCATGGCTCTCGCCAAAGCTGGTGACAGTAAATAGTTTTCCGATGGAATTTCCCGACATAGTTTTCTCTGGATCAAATGGTCGATTAGATGCTGGACGCAATTATACGTAAATTAGACAAAAGATTCCCGATGTTCGAGCAACTGATTGCGGGACAACACAAACACTCCGGGATCCCCTTCCGCGAACTCCAGCCAGACAAAGGGCACCTTGGCAAAGGCTCGCTCAAGGGCCACCCAGGAATTGCCCACCTCGACCACCAGAACACCCTCTTCTGTTAAATACTGCTCAGCTTCGATCAATAGACGGCGGGTGAAATCAAGGCCATCATCTCCAGACGCCAATGCCAATTCTGGCTCATGTTGATACTCATCAGGCATATCTGCCAGATCAACAGCGTCCACATAGGGCGGATTACTCACAATTAGATCAAAACGCTGACCACTGAGCCCGTCAAAAAGGTCTGACTGCAGAGCCCTAACCCGGTTACCCACTTCATGCTGCTCAATATTCACAGCCGCAACAGCTAGGGCATCAACCGAGATATCGCTGAGCACCACATGGGCCTGCTCGAAAGCATAGGCACAGGCAATCCCTATACAGCCGCTGCCAGTGCAGAGATCCAGCACCTTGGCAGGCTCTGTCTCACACCAGGGCTGAAAGCCATTGTAGACAAGCTCTGCCAATGGCGAGCGCGGAATAATCACTCGCTTATCGACCTTAAAAGGCAGACCGCAGAACCAGGCTGTGCCGGTGAGATAGGGGGCGGGAATACGCTCACTGACTCTTCGCTGATACAGGGCCTGAATATCCGCCTGCTGTTGATCTGTGAGCACCTGAGACAGCAGTGAGCGATCTGCATCTGGCGGTAAATCCAGCACATGGGACAGCAGGTATACAGCCTCATCCCAGGCGCTTGTGGTGCCATGACCAAAATAGATTTGCGCCGTTTCAAATTGTTGCTGCCCCTGCTCTAGCATGGTTGCAACCGTGACTGGCGCTAATATATCAGGAGTTATAGTTATTTCTGTCATTGTGCCTCCGCAAGAGTATTATTTTACCTGTGAAACTAGCAATGGTCTGTAGTTTGTTGGAGAATGATTGCCTCCAAGAAATATAAAATTTAATCAGGGACTATCATGAGAGATCAGTATCAGAAAATTATCGAAAGCACTGGCGAAGATGTGACTCGCGCTGGTTTGCTGGATACGCCTGATCGTGCGGCCAAGGCTTTCACCTACCTTACCAGCGGCTACACGATGGATTTAAATCAGGTGATCAATGACGCCCTGTTTCCCTCTGACTCAGAAGAAATGGTGATAGTGAAAGATATCGAACTGTTTTCGCTCTGCGAGCACCATCTGCTGCCGTTTATTGGCAAATGTCATGTTGCTTATATTCCCAACGGCAAGGTTTTAGGCCTGTCAAAGGTGGCGCGTGTGGTGGATATGTTTGCCCGCCGACTGCAAATTCAAGAGGCACTGGCGCAGCAGGTTGCGTCCACTATTCAGGAAGTGACCAATGCCCAAGGCGTGGGTGTGATTGTCGAAGCCAAACATATGTGCATGATGATGCGCGGTGTAGAGAAGCAAAATTCCTCAATGAAAACCTCTGCCATGCTGGGCAGCTTCCGCACCGACCAGGCTACTCGGACCGAGTTTTTGGCTCTGCTAAATAACCAGTAACAAAAAAACCCGATACCGCCTGAGCCGTATCGGGTTTTTTTATGTCTCAGTATTCGTTGTTCTACCAGCGCTGACCAGTGCCACCGCAAACTCCACAGCTAATCTGCCCGCCACTACAGAGATGGCAGCGCAACTGCCTTAACCCCGCGCAGATGCGACAGAACTCAGGCCCCAGTTCACCAGCACAACCAGGACAGGTAACATTGCCGCTACCCTGACAGGCCTTACACTGATGTACCTTGCTACCGCAGCAGACTGCGCATAACTCAGGTTCTGGCTTCCTTTCCAGTAAATAACTCATTAGCTTTAGACTCCTGTCTAAAATTTACCTCAACAGCTGGCATTGGCTGCTGATCCCATCCCTGGCTCTAGCCTGATTACAGTATTATTCTCAGCGCCAAATAGGGCACCAGATTAAAAACAATCACCAAAAGCTTTAGTCTACCCAGATATTCAAAATACATAGCGGGCAATGTCTCCGGGTCCAGATTAAACATTTTGCTGTGTATATTAATTGCGAAGTCTTTAACCACAGCAATCATCAGCGTGGAGAACAGCAGCAGACCAATATTGATCAATGTGCACCAGCCGAGAAAGGCAGTTAACTGTTCAATTGATATTGACATAAAAACTCTCCTTTACAGAATACAAAAGCTAATTCTCTTGACCGATCAATACTATAACAAGCACAGAGCATGTTTTTTAAAAGTAGCCTCTTAGTTGAGCCTGGTCAAGACCTGACCTCAACCCCTCAGGTGAATAAAGGTTGAATACTGGTTGCTACCTGCTCGGCCTGCCCTTCCAGGTGAAGATGGTGAGAGCCTGGTATCCGGATAATTTCCATATGGGGTATCCAGTCGAAACCCGCAGTTTGCTCGGGACTGGGGGTAAAGGCGCTGTTTTCTGCCTGCACCAGAGTGACTCTTCCACGAATCGCGGTTAAAAAGCTCTGCAGGTGCTCCTGGGAGAACTTGATCATCGATGCGGCCTTAAGCCGCTGATCATTACGCCAGAAGAACAGACCATCGACCTCAGTCACTCCGCGATCGGCCAGAATACTCGCGGCATCATGGTCAAGGGGAACAAAACCTTTGACTCGCGCCTGTACGGCACGCTCATAGTCCGCAAAAACAGTAGGTGAGGCGGCACCATAGCGCTTGTTTTCATGGATCGCACGCGCTATATGCTTGGCGGTGTTATGGGCCTCCTCGGGCAGAGGCAGATAACCATCTATCATCGCCACCTGGGTTACCCGCTCGGGGAAAGTGCCTGCTACCAAACCAGAAATAATCGCGCCGCGGGAATGGCCAATCAAGCCAAAGGTCTCCCAACCCATCTGGTCGGCAACCGCGATAACATCGCTGATATCGTGCCAGATATCATAGCCGGAATCCTGAGAGCGAAAGTCGCTGCGCCCATGGCCAGCGAGGTCCATGGCGATTACATGGAGGTTTTCCATATGGGGTAGCATGCGGTCGAATGTATTGGCGTTATCCAGCCAGCCGTGCAGTGCTATAACAGGTGGGTAACCTGAGCGCCCCCATTCTTTGGCGGCAAATGCCAGGCCTTTGTTTTCGAAGGTACGCTCTCTGATAAATTCAATCGACATAATGTATCCAGTTTAAAGTTGCCATTCCCTGTGCGGGATAGTCCATAGAGAGCGAAGCCAGGCTTGCGGTACCCATGGAGGTACCTGTTTCTCCGGTTAAATAATCGATCAACAGCCCAACCAGCGGCAAATGGCTCACCATCACCAGATTGTCGGCTTGAGTCTGCTGTAAAAATCCCTCTATGGCCCGCGGGCTGCCCTGCGGTGTTAGATCATCTAACCAATCGATTGCAATATTATTAATATTTGTCAGCTGGGCAAAAAGCACTGCAGTCTGAGCGGCCCTAGTGTAGGGGCTGCACGCAAGCTGCTGTACATTATTGGCCTCTTGCTGGTGCGCCAGTGCCTGCCTGGTTATCTGATCCCGGCCATAAGCCGAGAGCGGACGATGGCGATCAGGATGTCCCGGCTCAGCATCGCCGTGGCGCATTAGCAGCAGCTTCATTGAGCGCTGCTATTTGATTTTCTTTTTTGTAGTTTTGGGCTTTTTATCAGCTGAGGGCTTTTTATCCGCTGAGGGCTTTTTTTCAGCTGAGGGCTTTTTTTCAGCCCCAGGCGCTTCATCGGCCGCGAGTGCCTCATCAGCAGTAAATGAAGGGACATCATCCTCTACCTCAACAAACTCTGCCTCTTCAATATCCTCTGCTCTGCGCACTGAGTAGCCTTCCGAAGGATCAACCTCTGGCCACTCATCAAATGGGAAAGGTTTGCTCTCAGTGTTAAAGGTCAAAAACATTATTGTCTGGTAGACCCATTTGCCAAGACCCTGCCCCAGATTGCGCAGGTTTTCGTTGTCACTGCCAGTTAACAGCACCAGTAGAAACTGCACAATCACCACCAGAGTAATGACCAGTCGAGCAGCCATCAGTAGCAGTGTGAATACAAACATATAGGCTAGGCGAACCCAGGTATTGCTGTTGCTTAATGTTCCCTTATTATCAGTCATTTGCTTTCACCATAAATTCAACATCAGTATTTTGTTCTGCGAGCATCATAGATTGCAGAGACTCCATAATAGGCCGCTGCTCAAAAAGGGTCGCGTATAGTGCCGACGCCAATGGCATATAGATACCTAAAACATCGGCTTTCTCTTTAACTAGTTTAGTCGTATTTACACCCTCGGCGACCTGACCTACATCAGCTATCGCTTGCTCCAGTGTTTTACCCTGACCCAGCGCCAGGCCCACGCGAAAGTTTCGGCTCAGGGGAGATGTACAGGTCACGTAGAGATCACCAACACCACTGAGACCCAAAAAGGTCAACGGGTTAGCTCCGAGCTTGACCGCAAAACGACTCATCTCGGCCAGACTGCGGGTCAGCACCACAGCCTTGGTATTCTGGCCTGCATCCATAGCCTCGGCTATACCTGAGACAATGGCATAAATATTTTTTAATGCTCCGGCTAATTCGACGCCGTAGCGATCATAGTTGGCATAAACCCGGAAGTACTTGGAACCCAGCAACGCCTGAATTCGCTCGCAGAGCCCATTATCTTCACTGGCAATCACCGTCGCGGTAATCTCAAACTGAGCAATTTCTTTAGCCAGATTGGGCCCACTGATTACACCGACCGAGCACTGAGGAATTTCCTCTTCCAGAATTTCACTGGGCAACATAAAGCTATTGGTTTCGATGCCTTTGGCCGTGCTGACGACAATGCAGTCTCTGTTCAGAAAGGCAGATGCCTGCTTGGCCAGCTGACGAAATGAGCTGCTGGGTACTGCAAAGAATACCGTCTGGGCACCGGCCAGAGCCAGCTCCAGGTCGGTGCTAACCTTTAACGAGGAATGCAGCGCATAGCCCGGCAGATAGTCCGGATTCTCATGAGTCTCGCGGATAGTCTGGGCGCGCGTTTCGCTGCGCAACCACAGGGTGACGGGATAATCATTAGACGCAATCATATTGGCTATGGCGGTACCAAAACTGCCACCACCTAATACTGCTACTTTATGATTTTTATTATCTGTCACCGAGCTATGCTCCAATCAGACGAACCGCTTCAGGTCTGCATTATAGCCGCGAAAACGCAAATAGCGCCCCTATAAGGACGCTATTTGCATTGATTTTAGCTATTTTATTCAAACATCAATCGATTGAGCTCCTGCACAAACTCGGCAGGGTTTTCCAGAGGTCGGCCGGCAGACAGTGCCGCCTGATCAAATAGTACCCGCGCCAGACGCGCTGCGTCCTCTTCGCCCGCCTCAGCTTCCAGCTTGCCAACCAGCGGATGAGCCATATTGATCTCCAGAATAGGCTTAGACTCTGGTACGGCCTGACCCGCAGCTGCCATAATCTTGCGCATCTGCTCGCCCATATCATTGTCGCCTACAACCAGACAGGCTGGCGAGCTGGTCAGCCTTGTGGTGCTGCGCACCTCTTCAACCTTGTCTTCCAGCAGCGACTTGATGCGCTTGAGTAATTCGCCATGCTCTGCATCCTCTGACTTTTCATCAGACTCTGCATCTTTGTCAGGCTTGGTTTCTTCACCGGTAATCTTGCTCAGATCCAGCTCGCCTCGAGCCACATCCTGGAATGACTTGCCATCGAACTCTGTCAGATATCCCATCATCCATTCGTCGATGCGATCCGACATCAGCAGCACTTCAATGCCATGCTTGCGGAACACTTCCAGATAAGGACTGTTGGCAATCACTGAATGGCTTTCACCAGTGACATAGTAAATTTTATCCTGACCCTCTTTCATGCGCTCGATATAGTCACTCAAGCTCACGGTGGGCTCTGCCCCTTCACTGGTCGAGCTGGCATAGCGGAATAGCTTGGCAATCTTCTCACGATTATTGTGGTCTTCGCTGGGGCCCTCTTTTAACACAGCACCAAATTGACTCCAGAATGTGGCGTATTTTTCCGGCTCGCTGGTGGCCATTTTCGCCAGCATATCCAGCACACGCTTGGTCAGCGCAGCGCGAATACTATCGACCATTGGAGTCTTTTGCAGAAGCTCGCGAGACACATTCAGTGGCAGATCGGCGCTGTCCAATACGCCTTTTACAAAGCGCAGATACATGGGCATAAACTGTTCTGCGTCATCCATAATAAAGGTGCGCTTGATATATAGCTTGATGCCGCGGGATGCTTCACGCTGATAGAGGTCCATAGGTGCCATACCGGGGATATAGAGCAGGCTGGTGTACTCTTGCTTGCCCTCTACACGGTTGTGGCTCCAGGCCAGCGGCTCTGCAAAGTCATGGGATACATGGCGGTAGAATTCCTGATACTCCTCATCACTGACTTCACTTCTGGATTTAGTCCACAGTGCTTTGGCGTCATTGACCGCTTCCCACTCTGGCACCACCTCTGCTTCCTGCTCTTCTGGCGTCTCATCAGCAGCGGGCACAGCTGGAGTCTCTGGCTTGAGCATTTGCACCGGGATAGCAATATGGTCTGAGTATTTTTTAACAATACTGCGCAGGCGCCAATCATTGGCAAATTCATGCTCCTCGCCCTTGAGGTGAAGGGTAATTGAGGTACCGCGCTCGCTGCGCTCAATATTTTCCAGCTGATAGTCCGCTTCACCTTCACAGCTCCAGCGCACAGCTTCATCGGCGGCCGCTCCGGCACGACGAGTTTCGACCACCACGCGGTCAGCCACTATAAATGAAGAGTAAAAACCCACACCAAACTGACCAATCAGCTGGGAGTCCTGTTTCTGATCTCCAGTGAGATTTTTAAGGAATTCCGCGGTGCCGGATTTGGCAATGGTACCCAGATTGGTAATTACCTCATCTCTGGACATACCAATACCATTATCAGATATTTCAATAGTTTTGGCTTCTTCATCGACCGCGATACGAATTCGCAATTCGCCATCGTCTTCGTACAAACTGGAATTTTCCAGCGCTTCAACGCGCAACTTGTCCGTGGCGTCTGAGGCATTTGAAATCAGCTCACGCAGAAAAATTTCCTTGTTGGAATACAAAGAATGGATCATTAAATGTAGAAGCTGTTTGGCCTCTGTTTGAAAGCCTAGGGTCTCGGCACCTGATTTAGCTTTGGCAGTCATTTCCGTTATTTCTCCTGGTTGATAAAACAGTATTGTTGCTTGTCTTAGGAGATGGGGACTGGCGCCAGAATTTCAAGCTCTGGCGGTTATTTAAAGGGGTTTTTACTTGGCGATAAGGAAATGGCAGCGGGCCGTGGCTATTGGGCTGTCTGGATTATCCTGCCAGGCAGTGGCGGTAACATTGACCAGCTTTTTACCCTGACGCAGCACGGTACAGCTGGCATAGATGGTTTTGTAACGCCCGGGGCGCAGATAATCCAGAGAGAAATCAACCACCTTGGGAATAAGGTCAACATCCAGGGTGTAGAGAATTTCTATGGCCGCAGACAGCTCGAGAAAACCACCAATAACACCACCATGGATAGCAGGCAACGAGGGATTACCTATATTTGAAGCACGTCTATCCAGCCAGTACAACACAGCATCATTTTCAAGCTTTGCCTCGGCGCCAATAAAACTACTGTAGGGAATTAAATCAAGGATCTGCTGCGGGCTAGACTCTTCTCTGGCTTGGTGCAGACTGGCTTGCAGGGCTTGAAGTTGCTCGCTCATTTGTCCACCTCCCGCTCATAAGCCTTATCGCCGCGCACCAGACGATTAAAGCGGCGGCGGATAATATTACCCAGGGAAATACTCGGCGTGTCTACCGTCATAAAGGTCGCCACACAGTGGGCAATGGGGTTTTCCGGATCATCCTGCCAGGCCGATCCGCGGCAAAAAATTACGTTGGAGGTACTGCGATAGACCTTGGCCGACACATAGATGGGCTGATGGGGTTCAGCCGGGTGCATATAGTCAAGTCGCAGATCCATAGTTGGGGTTATAGAGGGCCCGGTTAAGGTGGTGATTGCGGCGGTGCCACAGGCGGTATCCAGCAGGCTGACAATCACGCCGCCATGGACAACCCCGGTAATCGGGTTTCCCACTACTTCTTCTTTGTAGGGAAAGGTCATTTCAACTTGGCCGCGGCCAATTTTGGTTATTTCAAAACCCAGGGCCTCACCATGGCCATTGCGCTCCATGGCAAACTTAAGCATAGGTTTAAATATGGCCAGTTTTAAATCCATCAGGCTAGGCTATCTTCTGCAACAAAATATTTAGGATCTTCAATCACATTGACCTCGACCAGGTTGCCCGCTTTTTTGAGTAGCTTGCGGCATTCTTCACTCAGATGTACCAAGTGTAATGTTTTACCCGCATTCTCATAGCGCTCAGCCAAGGTGTCAATGGCATCCAGGCCAGAGTGATCTGCCACTCTGGAGCGAGCAAAGTCTATGACCACATCATCATTGTCCTGCCTGGGGTCAAAGCGCTCTAGAAATGAAGTGACAGAGCCGAAGAACAGTGGGCCAGTTACTGCATATACGGTTGAGCCCTTGTGATCTTCGCGGGCTTCAATCCGAATATGCTTGGCGTGCTCCCAGGCAAAAACCAGAGCTGAGATGATCACACCTACCACTACAGCTACCGCCAAATCTGTCGCCACGGTCACTGCAGATACGGTCACCAGAATCAATGCATCACTGCGCGGCACCTTGCCGACAATGCGAAAACTCGACCATTCGAAGGTACCGATCACGACAATAAACATCACGCCAATCAACGCCGCCAGAGGAATCTGTTCAATGATTGGCGAGGCTACCAGAATAAACAGCAGCAAAAATATCGCCGCACTAATACCTGACATACGGCCACGACCACCAGAATTAACATTGATCATGCTCTGCCCAATCATGGCACAGCCGCCCATACCACCAAAGAAACCAGTAAATGTATTGGCCACACCCTGCCCTATACATTCGCGATTGCCACGACCGCGGGTTTCGGTAATCTCATCAATCAGCCGCAATGTCAGCAGCGATTCAATCAGGCCGATAGCCGCCAAAATAATGGCGTAGGGTAAAATAATCCACAGCGTCTCAAGGTTAAACGGCACCTGAGGCATATGGAAACTTGGCAGGCCGCCACTGATACTGGCTACATCTCCCACCACCTTAGTATTGATATCCAGCCACAGCACCAGGCCAGTCACCACAGCAATAGCCACCAGAGATGAAGGTATCGCAGTGGTAAAGCGCGGCAGTGAATGAATAATAATCATGGTTACCAGCACTAGGCTCAACAGCATATAGAGCTGTTCACCCTGCAGCCAGGCCACATCAACAATACTGCCCTGCATAAAGGTGCCCTCCAGCCATCCAGGCTGGCCGGCTTCACCAAACTGCCCCAGCTGAGCGAGGAAAATGACAATCGCCAAACCATTTACAAAGCCCAGCATCACAGGGTAAGGCACCATACGAATAAACTTGCCGAGCTTGAGCACCCCTGCGGTAATTTGCAGCAGCCCCATTAACACCACGGTAATAAACAGGTACTCGACCCCATGGTCGGCCACCAGCGACACCATTACCACGGCCAGGGCGCCAGTGGCGCCACTGATCATGCCTGGGCGACCACCGATACAGGCGGTAATCAGACCGACCATAAAGGCAGCATACAGCCCTACCAGAGGGTCTACACCAGCGACAAAGGCAAAGGCCACCGCTTCTGGCACCAGCGCCAGGGCGACAGTCAGGCCAGAAAGGACATCACTTTTAAATGTAGCAACTTTATTGAAATGGAACTCAAACATGAATCGATTTTCTCTTGGTCATTACTGAGATTTAAAACAGAAAAGTATGACAGCCCAATGGCGCTGTTATTAAGGGTTCAAACCGGCAACTATCTGCGGCCTGAACTGCGGTTGGAATTGCCGCCTGAAGGACGGTTGCGGCCACTGGCATTTCTGCCACCACCGCCGCCGTAGGGGGAATTTCCCGATGGCTTTTTTGCTGCTGCGCTGTTGCCAGTAACATTGCCAGAGCTTGGGCGAGAGTTAGCGCGGGAATCGCCACGCGCCTGCGATGAACTCTCAGAGCGCTGCCCCGGCTTGCTGGTCTGATTGCGACCGCCGGACTTAAGCTTGCTGCCCGGCTTGGGGCCATGGCCATAGGCCGAGCGGTTCTTTGACCGGCTCGATTTATTATTGTGGCGACTATTATCGCCAACATTATTTTCGCTCTTGAGCGGCTTGCGCGGCTTCTTGCTGCGCACCGGCTTATTTAAAGTAGTCTCGGGCAGGCTCTGATCTGGCTCAAAATCCTCAATCTCTCTGCGCTCAAGTAACTTTTGGGTCAGGCGCTCTATATCAGAGAGCAGATCTACCTCATCAGCACTCACCAGAGAAATAGCCTGACCCGTCGCTCCCGCGCGACCAGTGCGGCCAATACGGTGCACATAGTCCTCGGACACATTAGGTAGATCGAAGTTAACCACCTGAGGCAACTGCTCAATATCCAAACCGCGAGCAGCGATATCGGTAGCCACCAGTATGCGGATTTCACTGGCTTTAAAGTCAGCCAGCGCCCTGGTGCGAGCACCCTGGCTTTTGTTGCCATGAATAGCGGCGGCAGTAATACCTGCTGCATCTAACTGCTTAGTCAGCTTGTTGGCACCATGTTTAGTTTTGGTAAAGACCAGCGCCTGGTCCCAGCCGCCATCTTTAATCAGCTTGATCAGCAATGGGCCTTTTTGCTTTTTATCCACCGGGCAAATCCACTGCTCAACCGAGGGCGCCGCCGCATTGCGGGGGCTAACGGAAATCTCTATGGGGTTGCGCACCAGCCCTTTGGCCAGGCCGCGAATATCGTCGGAAAAAGTAGCTGAGAACATCAGGTTCTGGCGGCGTCTCGGCAGCAGACCAATAATACGCTTGATATCATGGATAAAACCCATATCCAGCATACGGTCAGCCTCGTCGAGTACCAGTACTTCAAGATGGTCAAACTTAACGGCATTCTGGCTGTGCAGATCCATCAACCGGCCTGGCGTAGCCACCAGGATATCGACACCACGACGCAGCTTTATCATTTGCGGGTTAATTTTTACACCGCCAAATACCACAGTGGAACTTAAATTGAGGTGCTTGCCATACAGAGCCACTGATTCGCCCACCTGAGCCGCCAGTTCCCGAGTAGGAGTCAGAATCAAAGTGCGCGCCTGATTTGGACCAGCGCGACGGCCCTTGGACAGTCGCTCCAGAATTGGCAGCGTAAAGCCAGCAGTTTTGCCAGTACCAGTCTGGGCGGCAGCCATCACATCGTGGCCCGCCAATACAGCAGGAATGGCTTTGGCTTGAATTGGTGAAGGTTCGCTATAGCCCTGTGCGGCAATAGCTTTAAGAATAGGAGCACTTAGGCCCAGTTCATCAAAGGTCATAAAATCGTCTTTTAATTGAGGTATGCCGACTTTGGACCTGAGTGGCAAAGATAAATGGTATTCGTGGGATGGTCCAGAATGGCGGGCAGCTTACAGAAAAGTACTGAACATTGCACCCTAAACCATTGAATTTAAGAGATTTTAGGCTTCAGCAAGCACTTTGTAGGCATTAATAACCGAATCTGGTGCCTGCACCAGCTCCACCAGCACTCCCTGCGAGCTTAGGGGAAACTCATCATTACCTTTGGGATGTACAAAACAGACATCGTAACCCGCCGCACCTTTGCGAATACCACCCGGGGTAAAACGCAGACCCTGAGCAGTTAGCCAGTCCACCGCAGCCTCCAAATTGTCGATCCAGAGGCCCACATGGTTGAGGGCCGGAGTATCCACTCGAGGTTTTTTGTCCCGGTCCAGTGGCTGCATCAGATCCACCTCAACCACAAAATCACCGGCGCCCATCTCGCAGATATCCTCATCGACATTTTCACTTTCACTGACAAAGGTATCGCGAACAGGAAGCCCCATCAGATCCACCCAAAAGCTGCGCAGCTGCTGCTTATCAGCAGCACCAATGGCAATTTGCTGAACACCCAGGACGGAGAACGGGCGATCTGTAGGGGAAGAACTCATGGGTAAGCCTGCCTTAGTGCATTGATAAACGATTCCAGCATATCAGCTGGCAGATCATTAATGCCAGCCGCCGCCTCGCGACCACCCCCGGTGGGAAACTGACGGCACAGTGCCGAAGCACCCTGCTTATTATTTAATGGAGCGCGCACACTGACCAGATAGTGACCATTGGACTTGGCGGTCAATACCGCATGGGCGCGGTCCGGGTTCTGGTTAGTCAGGTCATTGCTGTACACACCGCTGACACGGCGCGCCCAGGGGGCATCAGGCAATTCATATACGGCGATGGCACTATCGGCGGCGAGTGCCTGCACTGCTCGAGCTGAGCTTAGATCCTGATGATAGCCAGTCTCCAGGCGCTGAAAGTACTCTGACCCATCCTCGATAAAATCCAGGGGATTAGCGTACTCTGCTGCCAGCCGATACAGATCGGCGGGGGCAAAGTGCAGGTCGGCAATATCTGAGCCATAGCCATTGTAGTTAATATAGATACCGAGGTTTTCCAGCTGCAGTAGTTGCTCGGCAGACAGATCCAGGTTTTTGGCCATACCCTGAGCAGTCTTGTTAAGGTTATCGCCAAAGGTGCCCACCAGACCCCAGGCCAGGTAGGCGCCGCGGAGATAATGGTTAATCAGCAGACTGGTACAGACATCTGGCGCTTCGTTAATCATCGATTTTAATGATGCGGAGACTGGTACTTCGCCGGCAAAATGATGGTCCACATAAAAAACTTCGGCGCCAGCATTTAGCACCCGATGCAGGTCATCACGGTTTTTATCCATGGAGATATCCAGCACAGTAAGACGGTCGCCGGACTCGGCCTCAACTCGCTTAAGCAGGTTGATATCCCGTTTTACACCGGTGACCAGCTGCGCTTCTCTGGGCTCGGCCAAACGCAGCTGCAAGAGAGCGCATATGCCATCGGCGTCGCCGTTAAAAATATCGTAGTTGGTCATGGTGTCTCTAAATTAATCACTCTTATGTAATTCCCCTGGCATCCTTGGGGCCGCGAAGGAGCTCAATATGGCAGGTCTGAGTCATCCTGAGCGCGGCGAGGGATCTCTAACTATCATGCATTCTCAAGCTGATAATAATCCATCAGTATCTTCGCCACTTCCGGCCGCGAAAACTCTGGCGGCGGCGCAATGCCATCGCCCAGCATCTGCCGAACCTTGGTGCCAGACAGCAAAATAAAGTCATCCTTGGTGTGATCTTCTGCTTCATTCATCATCACCACGCGCCCTAATTTTTTAGAGAACGCAGTGTGGTCGGCATTGAATATCTCAATTTCCAGCGCACCGGCCGGCACTTTTTCAGCAAAAATAGTCTGCGCATCAAAGGCACCATAATAGTCACCCACACCGGCATGATCCCGACCCACAATCAGATGGGTGCAACCCATATTCTGGCGGAACACCGCATGCAGCACAGCCTCTCGCGGGCCTGCGTAGAGCATATCAAAACCATAACCGGTCACCATCACCGAGTTGGCGGGGAAATACAGCTCAACCATTTTGCGAATACAGTCATCGCGCACCGAAGCGGGAATATCACCCTGCTTTAGTTTGCCCAATAACATATGCACCACAATACCATCCGCACCTAATCGCTCCATTGCCATATGGCAGAGCTCTTCATGAGCTCTGTGCATTGGGTTGCGCGTTTGGAAAGCTACTACTTTGTGCCAGCCGCGCTGGGCAATTTCATCGCGAATCTCGCCTGCGGTTCTAAAGGTATCCGGAAAATCTGCCTGGAAGTAGCTCAGGCTCAATACCTGAATATCTCCAGATAATAAATAATTACCCAGCCCGGTAAATGTCGCGACTCCCGGATGCTCTGGGTCCAATGTAGCAAAAATGTGCTCGGCCATTATTTTAATCTGTGCGTCACTAACCGTTTCAATGGCGCTTACATCCATAATGGCCATCACCGGATTACCCTCAGTGTTGGGGTCGCGCAGAGCAATGCGACTGGCACCCTCTATTCCCGGGGCATCCTTTACCAGATTGACCACAGGTACAGGCCAAAACAGCCCGTCTTCAGTATGCAGGTTCTCGGCGACACTGAGTGAGTCGGCCAGATTCATATAGCCTGTCAGCGGATTGAAATACCCGGCACCCATCATCACCGCATTGGCTGCAGCCGCTGAGTTAAGAATAATTGAGGGCAGTGATTCTGCTTCGCTGTGCAACTGTTGCAGCTGATCGCTATCGGTGATTAAAAGACTATTGAGGGTTTCTGAGCCATGGGGCTTGATCAAAACTATATCTCCATTGGGTATAGGTTAAAAAGGTATGGGGCTGCTGTAGCAAGGGTCTAAGAGCCGGTAATAAATCCCTGCTCTAGAAGGTAGTCGACAATAATCTCAACCTCCTCTTCGAGACTCATCTGGTCTGTGTGCAGATGAATTTCTGGCGACTGGGGTGCTTCGTAGGGATCATCTATACCGGTGAAGTTTTTAATTTCTCCAGCGCGGGCTTTTTTGTACAGCCCCTTAGGATCGCGCTGCTCAGCGGTGGCGAGAGAGCAGTCGACAAAAATTTCGATAAAGGCAAAGCCTGATTCAGCGTGCAGTTTACGAACTTGCTCTCGGTCTGCCTGATAGGGGCTGATAAAGCTGGACAGCGCAATCACACCAGAGTCGACAAATAATTTGGCAATCTCGCCAATGCGACGAATATTTTCGGCACGGTCCTCCGCGGAAAAACCAAGGTTTTTATTAATCCCCAAACGGACATTATCCCCATCGAGACGATAGGTCAGTTTGCCGCGTTGAAACAGTGCCTTCTCCAAGGCAACGGCAACAGTGCTCTTGCCGCTGCCAGACAAACCGGTAAACCAAAGGGTTGCACCTTTTTGTCCGAGCAATTGGTTGCGATCCTCGCGCGCTACATCACCCTGGTGCCAGTGCACATTGGTGGCTTTTTGATCCGTCATAGACATAACCCAATAGTTCAGAGGTGGCGTAATAATAGAGATTATTTGTGATTTTGTATATCTCAAATCCACTGCAGACCTTATACTCTGGCTGTTTAAAAAATTAAAATAATTACAACGAATCTATTATGCGCGCTCTAGAAAACCTCAAAATACTTGATTTCACTACTTTGGTTCCCGGTCCATTTGCCACCATGATGCTGGCTGATATGGGAGCAGATGTACTGCGGGTGGAATCACCCACTCGACCTGATATGGTGCGCGCCATGGGCCCCTTTGCCGATGGCACTTCCACTGGCCATGGGCTGCTAAATCGCAATAAGCGCTCTATTGGGCTGGACCTTAAGAAACCTGAAGCGGTGGCTATCGCCAAACAGCTGGTTGCGCAGTACGATATTGTGATTGAGCAATTTCGCCCTGGAGTTATGGAGCGTTTTGGTCTGGGCTACGAGCAACTTAGCGAAATTAACCCGGGCATTATCTACTGCTCAATTACTGGCTATGGTCAAACTGGCCCCTATCGTGATCGTGCCGGCCATGATAATAACTATCTCTCGCTGTCCGGCCTCAATGGATACTCGGGCCGTCAGGGCGAACGAACGCCTATTATGGGTATGCCCATTGCCGATTTGGCTGGCGGTTCACTGCATGGGGTTATAGGTATTTTGGCGGCGGTTAATCAGCGCCATATCAGTGGTGAAGGCCAGCATGTGGATATCAGTATGACTGACTCTATGTTTGCCATGAATAGTCTGTTTGGCTCTGGTTATCTAGCGGCTGATACAGAACCTTTTTCTGGGAGCACCAATCTCAATGGCGGTAGCTTCTACGACTACTATCGCACTGCTGACAATCGCTACCTGAGTATTGGCAGCCTGGAACCGCAGTTTTTTCAGCAGCTCTGCGCCACTCTCGGCGACAGCTCATTACTGGAGCTTGGCAATCCCATGGATGCAGAGGCCCAGAGTAAACTGCGGCAAAAAATAGATACCATTATCGAGCAAAAGCCACTGGCTGACTGGGTAGAGATATTTAAAGACAAAGACTGCTGCGTCGAGCCCGTTCTCAGCTTTGCAGAAGCCTGCGCCAGCGAACATATCGCAGCCAGAGATCTGATTGTCGACTTAAAAACCCAGGAGGGTGGCGTTCAAAAGCAAATTGGCAGCCCAATAAAGTTCTCGAAATCAGCCCCCAAATACGAGTCCATTGGCGCTCTGCTGGGCCAGCACAATAAGCAAGTATTAGAAGAGCTAGGCATGGAGGCGTCCGCCATCCAAGCCGCCAAAGATGCAGGCGCCTTCGGCTAATTAAAAAAGAGCCTT
>DDCQ01000009.1:0-387 GCA_002334915.1 Porticoccaceae bacterium UBA2002 | reverse complement strand
CAGCGAATAAAAAGAGCCTTCAGCCAACCCGAAAAGAGCCCTCAGCCAACAAAAAAAGAGCCTTCGGTACCTGCTCACTGCGCTCCCAGCAAAACCCTGTGCAATAAAGCCAACTATTAGTGTTCGTTGATAATTGCCAGTGCATTCACAGAAATCGGCTGTACCATGTTGGCAACACCACCAGCCTGCTTGCTGGAAGCATTGCCATCCGCCGCGCGCTTGGCTACACCCTGAGCAATAGCCGCTAAACGGAAAAAACTAAACGCCAGATAGAAATTCCAATTATCCAGCTTGTCGATACCCATGCGCTGACAATAACTGTCGATATAGTCCTGCTCGCTGGGGATACCCACAGCCTGTACGTCCACACCGAGCAACCCGGAGGAA
>DDCQ01000074.1 GCA_002334915.1 Porticoccaceae bacterium UBA2002 | reverse complement strand
CGAATACTATGTAACCCAGGATGACGATGGCAACTGGGTAGAAACTCAGTCGGCGGTAGGCTATACCGAAACTGATGTCCCCTACTGGACACCTATTTTTCTCGACAAAGGTGAGCTTACTTTTGATGCCAGTGGCACGCTTATTTCCCCTGTGGGCGGCGCAGCATTAGCCAGCGCGGATATTACCGGCGGTGATATTGATCTGAGTTACAAAGGCACAACACAGTATGGCTCACCCTTTGCCATAAACAGCCGGATTCAAAATGGCGCACCAGAGGGAGATCTGGTGGATATTAATGTCAGCAATGATGGCCTGGTGGTTGCTAGTTACTCCAATGGCACGCAGCTCTCTCTGGGCAAAATAGCCCTGGCTAACTTCACTACACCAGAGGGCCTGAGGCAGATTGGCGATACCAACTACACCTCTACCTCGGCTTCTGGTATAGCCCTGATGGCTGAAGCCGGCAGTGCTGGTTACGGCGGTGTTCGCTCCGGTGCGACCGAGGGTTCAAATGTGGATCTGACATCAGAACTGATTGCACTCATCAGTGCGCAGAGAAATTTCCAGGCCAATGCAAAAGCTATTGAAACCAATAGCTCGCTGACGCAAACCATTATTAATATTCGCGGCTAATTCGCGGGCTAAGAGATTAACAGGAATTTGAAATGGACAGATTAGCCTTTACCTCATTAGGTGCCATGAACAGTCAGTCTACTATTAGAGCGCAGATTAGTAACAATCTGGCCAACGTAGCTACCACTGGTTTTAAAGAGAGTTACTCGCTGGCATCTCAGGCAGTCAAGCTCGAGGGTCCGGGTAATGAAACTCGCTACACCTCTGCCCATGGATTGCAGGACATTATCAAGCTCAATCCCGGCGCTGTTATTACTACTGGCAATGCGATGGATGTGGTTATGAACGATAAAACCGTTCTCGGTGTCCAGGCGCAGAACGGCGAGATTGGTTTCACCCGGCGCGGTGATTTGCGGGTATCGCCTACGGGCGTGATCGAAAATGCTGCGGGCCATCTTATTCTTGGCGAGCAGGGACCCATCAATGTTCCTCAGGGTCAGCTAGTGACTATTAGTGCCGATGGCACAGTCTACGGACAAATACCTAATCAACCAGATGCACAGCCAGAAGCTCTGGGTCAGCTGTTGCTGCGAGATGCTAGCGAAACGCCGTTGACTCGACGCCCAGATGGACTGTTTGAGCCCTTGGATGAAAATTTGCGCGGCGCTGATTTTATTACCGGCCCTATACCGGTCTCAGTGCGCAGCGGACAGCTAGAGGGCAGCAATGCCAACCCTATTCAAGCAATGGTTCAGATGATGGATTTTAGTCGGTCTTTTGAAGCTCATACAAAAATGTTGGCTGAGATTAAATCAGTCGATGAAACAGGTTCAACCATGATGAGACTGCCCTAGATCATTTTGATTTAGGCCGCAGACTCACTAACAAAGGATACTAACAATGGACGCATCATTGTGGATTGCAAAGACCGGACTCACTGCTCAGCAGACACGTATGCAGGTGATTTCGAACAACCTGGCAAACGTAAATACCACTGGCTTTAAAAAAGACCGCGCGGTATTTGAAGACTTGCTGTATCAAAATATTGTTCCCGCTGGCGGCCAAACCGATGCCAACTCTCAAACCCCAACCGGCTTACTGCTGGGTACAGGTACCAGAGTTATGGCCACTGAAAAGCTCCATGTTCAGGGCAATATGATTACCACCGAAAATGCTCTTGATGTGGCGGTGACCGGCGATGGTTATCTGTCTATCCAGCAGGCTGATGGCACCATTGCCTATACCAGAGATGGCTCATTTAAGCTGTCTGCGGAAGGGCAGATTGTCACAGCCGGGGGCGAGGCATTAATCCCGGCAATCAATATTCCACAGAACGCTGCCAGCATTACTATTGGTCGTGATGGTACTGTCACAGCAGAACTTGCCAATGGTGGTGGTGCTGCACAGATAGGCCAGATTCAGCTCACGCGGTTTGTTAACAACTCTGGCTTGCAGGCCATGGGTCGCAATCTATTAGCTGCCACCGAGGCCAGTGGCGATCCAATTGTCAGCATCCCGGGTGAAGACGGTGCCGGTATGCTGATGCAGGGNNCAGCGCGCCTATGAAGTCAATTCAAAAGCGATCTCTGCGGCAGACGGCATGTTACGTTTCTTAAATAATAATCTATAAGGCAGGTAACAGACTATGAAACCAGTATTTACTCTCTGTCTTTTAGCTAGCTTGCTGTCGGCGTGCAGTGCGCAACCGCGCATGATGCCCACAGCTGAGTTTTCACCTATTCAGCCAATACCGGCTAAAAAGCCACAGCAGCCAACGGGTTCAATATTTGCCAATGGTCGCGAGCTGTTTGGTGACATGCGCAGCTATCAGGCCACTGAGATTCAAGTGGGCGATTTGATTACTGTTCTGTTAAGTGAAACCACCCAGGCCTCGCGTACCTCTGGTGTCACCACCAGCAGAGAGTCAACCAATGATGCGATTGGTGCAGAGCAAAAAGACTCCATCGTCAACAAGCTGGGTTTTGGTACAGGCTTTTTTACGAATCTAAGAACCACTGGTTCGACAATTACCAGCGACGGTGCCGGTGTAGCCGGGCAGACCGCTTCTTTAACGGGCTCAATTTCGGCCATGGTGGTTGAAGTGCTGGCCAACGGCAATTTAATTATTGTTGGTGAGAAGCAGCTGGCTCTTACCGAGGGCAGTGAGTTTATTCGCGTCAAAGGTATTATTCGACCAGCGGATATTCAGCCTGACAATACTGTGTTGTCCACTCGAATAGCCCATGCACAGATTTCCTACCAGGGCACAGGTGATCTCGCTAACGCGACTACAACCTCCTGGGGCAATAAATTACTTTATAAATTCTGGCCGTTCTAAGCGGGCTGACGAGAGACTATTATGTTGAGTTTAAACCGAGCTATTGTTGCGCTAATTATNNCCAGTGACCAGCGCAGATCGCATTAAAGATATCACCGATGTGGCTGGCGTGCGCACCAACAAATTGGTGGGTTTTGGTCTAGTTGTTGGTCTGCAGGGTTCTGGCGATGGCAAAGATTTACCCCTTACCGCCCAGGCGCTCAAGACTATGCTTTCAGGATTGGGTGTCAGTGTTGATGGCCCGGTCAGTGACTATGACCTAGGTGATCAAATGGCATCGCTGGCGGCACAGAATGCCAAGAAAGAATTAAAGGTAGAGAATATGGCTGCGGTAATGATTACTGCAGAACTGCCTCCCTTTGCCAAACCTGGCCAGCGCCTGGATATTAATGTCTCTGCCATTGGCGTTGCAGAATCTCTGCGCGGTGGCACTCTGATAATGACTCAGCTAAAAGGTGTTGATGGTGAAACCTATGCACTGGCGCAGGGACCCTTAAGTATTACTGGCCTGTCAGCTAATGCGGCAGGAAGCAGCATTCAAATAGGTGTTCCAACTTCCGGGCGCATTCCCAATGGCGCAACTGTTGAGCGTATGGTGAAAACGCCCTTTGAAAATTCCGATCATATTGTGCTCAATATACGCGACATAGATTTTTCTACGGCCAATGCTGTGACCGAGGCCATTAATCTAGCCTTTGGTGCAGGTGTGGCACAGGCAATTGATGGAGTATCAATTGCAGTAAAAGCGCCTATGGATTCATCTCAGCGAGTGACTTTTTTAAGCATGATTGAAAATCTTGAAGTTACTCCAGGAGAGCCACCAGCTAGAATTGTGATTAACTCCAGGACTGGTACTGCGGTTATCAATCGCAATGTAAAGGTCACGGCAGTTGCTGTTACCCATGGCACAATTTCTGTAAGTATCTCAGCGACCAATGAAGTCAGCCAGCCCAACCCATTGAGTGAGGGCGAAACCCAGGCCATACAAAATGCTGATATAGAAGTCGCTGAGCCAAATAACAAGATGTTTTTATTCCAGCCAGGTGTTGATCTTCGTCAAATTGTTGACGCGGTTAATCAGGTTGGCGCATCGCCCTCAGCATTGATTGCCATCTTAGAAGCCTTAAAAACTTCCGGCAGTCTGCGCGCCGAGCTAGTGGTGATCTAAATGGAAAACATTAGCCTATCCGCAAAAAGCTATCTTGATTTCGCAGGCCTGGGCGATCTAAAAGCCCGTGCCAAAGATAATCAGGAAGAAGCGGCCCAGGAAGTGGGACGTCAGTTTGAGGCCATGTTTGTACAGATGGTTTTCAAGTCGATGCGCGAAGCTAATGCACCATTAAAAAGTGATCTTATGGGTTCGTCTGCTGGTGATACTTTTGAGCAGATGTATCACGAAGAACTGTCTCAGGTAATGTCGCAAAAAGGCGTCTTTGGCCTGGGTGACTGGTTGGCCCA
>DDCQ01000103.1 GCA_002334915.1 Porticoccaceae bacterium UBA2002 | reverse complement strand
TATTTTGGTGCTTTTGTAGCAAAAGTTTGTAGCAAATATAGCCTAATAGTCAGATAAGTCAATAGAATCAAGGGGTAGAAGAGAATCCCTCTTTCTCCGCCATAAATAATCCCTCGCATCGTATATGCGGGGGATTTTTTGTGGTGAGGAAAAAAGGGCGAGATCTGTCACCAGGTTCGACAAAACGCGCAGCGCTTTGAGCGCCGCAGGCAGCTTATTTCACCGCATACCAATTCAGAAGTTCAGCCGACCAAAACCCTGAGCAGCTCATTCAGCACAATGCCACTGCTGACCAAAAATCCTACAACCGGGACCCAAATTGGCAGAGTCCTAAAGCCAGATGGATCAACGTGCCTGCGCTTGATCTGCCACAGAGCTAGGTTAATAAAAGCAAACACAGTGAGCATAAGAATTGAAGTGGTGCGGGCGAGCCCGGCAAGGTCACCGATAAGTGCCATCGCCAGTACTAAACTCGTGGCCAGAGCAGTAGCTACAAGAGGGGTTTGGGTGCGAGCATGGATGTGGGCTAAAACCTTGGGTAGCTGACCCATGGTAGCCTGCCCATAGAGAACGCGGGCGGCCATGATTATCTGGATCAGAGCACCGTTAATAATAGCAAACAGGCCAATGACACTGATGATCGTAGAGTCTTGTCCAGTAAGTTGGCGATAGACTAGCGGGAGGGGCGCTTCCGATTCTGCTAATTTTTGAGGGCTTATAGTAAGGACTGCGACCAGCATTAGCAGTAGGTAGATCAAGGTTGAAATAAGCAGTGTCAGGACGATTGCGCGGGGCATGGTGGTCTCGACATCGCGAACCTCTTCGGCAACATTGACCATGTCTTCAAAGCCAATAAACGCATAAAAGGCGAGGGTGGCACCAGCAAAGATTAGTCCCAGATTACTCCAGTCTGTTTCGGGCAAGAGAGCTATCCAGGTGATAATTGGGCTGGTCGACTGCTCCAGGCCCAGCCAGACAATAACCAACAGCCCCCCGATTTCAATCAGAGTTATCAATGCTGCCAAACTGACAGATTCAGCGATGCCCCAACCTGCGAGTGCGCCTAGCAGCAGGCAGACCCAGACTAGGGTGAAGCCGGGAGTGATCTCGATAAATTCTCCGAGATAGCCAAGAAACCCGTTTACCAGTGCGGCTGCTGAAACCAGCCCGGTTAACACCACCAGCATACCCACCAGAGTACTTACCCATTCCCAGTGGAATGCTTCGCGAACATAAAAAGCCTCGCCGGCAGAGTAGGGGTATCGGCGGCACAGTTCGCCGAAGGACAGTGCAGTAAGGCTTGCCATTGCTGCCGCAAGCAGGAAGGCGAATGGTGCGAGGTAACCCGACTCGCCAGCGATCTTTCCCACCAGTGCATAGATTCCGGCACCAATGGTGGTTCTCAAGCCATAGAGTACCAATAGAGGTAGAGAGAGTCTGCGTTTAAGTTGTGCATGCCCGGCCATAGGGTCAGCATACAATATTTTGATTGCTGGACATCTGCATATGGAGGGGAATGCGGTTGATTAAAGTCAATCATCAGCTTTTCTTATTCCATAATTCGCGGCTGAGGGGTCTGCGTACCTGTTTACTATTGAGTAACCCCTATAATTGAAAACAGAAAATAAATGGCATACTATGTGTCATAAATTAGCGATTATTGGTCATCCACCGGCACGGCTATCGCGAGATTAAAACTATAAGGAACAAATCATGAGCCCATTCGTAAAACAATTTTTAGCCGATACTGGCGCCAAAAACCCGGTTGTCTGCGGACCTATGTATCCAGGCTCCAACCCCGAGCTAGTTGCTGCAGTATCGGAGGCCGGTGGCCTTGGCGTGGTTCAGCCTGTCGCCTTAACTTCATTGTATGGCCACGATTTCCGCGAGGGCTTGCAGCTGATAAAGCAGTTGACCGACCAGCCCTTTGGCGTGAACTTTACAATCTTCGGTGGAGCTAACAAAAAGTATCATGAGCAGATGCAAGACTGGATGCAGATATCAATAGAGGAAGGCGTTAAGTTCTTTCTCACTTCTCTGGGAAAGCCAGATACGGTGGTTAAAACCGCTAAGGAGCATGGTATCAAGGTCTATCACGATGTACCCAATAAGAAAGTGGCTCTGGCCATGCGTGACTCTGGTGTAGATGGACTTAATTGCATCAACTGGCGGGGCGGCGGCCAGACGGGCATTCAAGCGGCAGAACAGTTTATGGAAGAGCTGCATGATATTGATATACCTTTGATCTGTGCTGGTGGTATTGGCAATGCAGAGGATTTTAAGCAGGCTCTGGAGCTGGGTTATGCCGGTGTTCAGCTGGGTACTCGTTTCCTGGCGACCAATGAGTGCATGGTTACCGATTCCTACAAACAAGCTATTGTTGATTCATCTGAGGAAGATATTGTCTGGACCAATAAAATAGCTGGCAATAATTCTTCGGTAATCAAGACTGAGGATATTATGAAAGGCGGTTTGCGAACTGGCCCAGTGATCAACTATATGCTGCGAAAACCAAATCTAAAAAAGTACGCAAGGATGTGGTTGATGAGCAAAGGTATCCGTAACTACAGCAAAACAGCATTTAATGACGACGTTAAGTTCTGGCAGGCGGGCAAGGGGCTAGGCAATATACAGTCAGTGGATTCGGTTGCTGATGTTATGCGCGAATTTACACTTGCCCGCTAGTTTATTTTAGCGTTTGGCTTTCCAGTCCGGCGGTCCAGCAATATAGCCAATGGCTTCTTTGACTGATCGGGCCTGCCTTAAATCTCGGGCCATGGCCCCCCATAGATGGAAGGTAATCTTAATGGGGTTATTGGTGCCAAGATTATTGACTAAGCCAAAGGTGACAGGGCCTTTCTCTGTGGCAAAGGTGCCAAATAACCGGTCCCATATGATTAAAAAATTGCCATAGTTTTTGTCGATATATTCCGGGTTGCTGCCATGGTGAACCCGGTGATTTGTCGGGGTACTGAAAACAGCATCTAACCAACCCAGTTTATCGATCCACTGGGTGTGGCCAAACACCCCATAAAGTCGCAAGGCCACCGCGCAGACTGCCGTGATGCTGGGATCAAACCCGGCGAGAGGCATCAGCATAAAGAAAGGCGTTTTTGTAACAGGACCAAACCAGGCTTGACGAAATGCGACAGAGAAATTCATCTCTGTGCTCGAA
Source organism: Porticoccaceae bacterium UBA2002 (assembly GCA_002334915.1). Lineage (GTDB taxonomy): Bacteria > Pseudomonadota > Gammaproteobacteria > Pseudomonadales > Porticoccaceae > HTCC2207. The sequence goes on along the minus strand of DDCQ01000103.1, from coordinate 4,715 downwards.
TGATGATTCATATGCACCGCCCACAGAAAGCGAATTCTATGAGAGCTGCGATGATACCAGTAAAAGATAAAGTCGATTGCCACTGCGGTAGCCAGCCACACTGCCCACAGCGGCAGGGCTTCATTAATGCTAAACAGTCTGAACTGGTAAAGATAGAAATAGAATCCCAGAACCAGTCCCTGAATAGCCAGGCCCATAAGTATATTCCCTGCTAGCATACCTACTGTGCCGTTGGTGTCGGCCCTATTGTAAAGTTGCAGATTTTTGCGCGCGGAAAAAAGTGCCTCAAAAAAAATAAGGGCAATAATCACTGGTATTCCAACAGCGTAGATATCAGCTGCAGATATTGATTCCAATAACGATTCGATAGGTTATCTCCACAGTACTCAGCAATTACAGCGACTTTACGGCTAATAGCAAAGCCCGGCACTCAGAGCGCCGGGCCTGTGTTGCAGCTGCTGAAGAGTCTAAAATTTTACTCCGCAGTATAGTACTGCGTACAAACCTCGAACTGATCATTGACGACTTCATCAATCAAGGCGGTAGCCTCTCGATAAGTGTTACCCCAGGCAGCTCCCGCTAAATAGTCATCTATAACAGCACCATGGGTTTCAGCGTCAGCTGTGATCGATTTAAGGTACAGACTGTTGGCCTCCTGCTTGCCTCCGCCTATGGCCACAAATAGCCCATTCATAAACGTATCATGACCGGCACTTTGAACCTCTTTTTCAAGTTTTGCTGTAATGGCGATAAAAGCGGGCAGATTGGCCTGAGAAACCTTAATTCGCATGGCGCGCTCATAGCCTGGATCCAGACGAGGAAATGGCTTTAATGGAGCCCAGGTGGCGCTATATTTAAAGTCTCTCTGGCTAGCCATGGCCCTTGGGGCTTTGGTCGGGTTGTATTTTTCAGCTCCCATCAGAGCAGCTGTTACGCTGGGGAAGGCATTCCATAGCATCAGCTGGCCAGAATCGTCATGCCCGGATACGGTTTCACAGTAGCCAGCAGCTTGAGCGCCAATGGCTTCAAACAGAGCCGGATTTGCACTTACCGATGCTATATATTTATCCACATCTTTAGCTGTGACAACCAGTGTTGAAAATGCACCATTTCCCTCTTCGCTCGCTGCATGGTTGTCAGCATATGAGCAAGCTGCACAAAAGGGTATTAACATACATAACATTGTTATTGTGTTTTTCATTTTATACTCCTGAAGTTTGCTGGTTTTTAGATACTTGATGGCTAATAAGAGTTAATTTTTTACTGGTATTCCAGTGTTTTTATTCAAATGGCTAACTCTGCAGTATTAGTACACAGCACTCATATATCTGTAAATAGATTTATTCACTTTTGAATTAATTCTAACTCTTCCTGTGCTTAGCTGTGCCTAACTTGGCCTAAATGGGCAACTAGTATAATTATGCGCAGGGTTAGGGAGCAGAATAGACTTTGCGCCCCTGCTTTATAGTCTCCAGAACGCGAATATTTTTTATCTCTGAGCTGTCCACCGTCAAAGGATTTTTATCTAGAATCACAAAGTCAGCCAGCTTGCCAACCTCAAGGGTTCCTTTGCTGTCCTCTTCAAAATGCTGATAGGCCGGCCAGATGGTCATAGCCTTTATAGCCTCCATGGGGCTCAGTCTATGCTCCGGGCCAATCACATAACCTGATCTGGTAGTACGATTAACCGCGCTGTGCAGCACGCGCATGGAGTTGGGGAAGGTCACAGGGGCGTCAGAGTGAATGGAGAATTTTATATCTCGAGCAAGCAGCCAGCCTGTGGGGGAAATATTCTCCGCACGCTCGGGCCCGGCTACGGACTGTCGATGCCAGTCGCCCCAGTAAAAAGTATGCATAGGGTACAGGGCCGGAAATATCTCCAGCGCCTCGAGGCTGGCTATCTGATCTTCGCGCAAATATTGGCCATGAATCAGCACCGTCCGTCGGTCTGTTGCAGGATTATTTTGCTGGGCAATGGTGGCAGTTTTAATAAACTGATCAATGGCAGCATCACCATTGCCGTGCACCATCAGCTGCCAGTTATTCTGGTAGGCCAGTTCAAACCAGTGCAGTGCTTCGTCGTCAGTAAATGCACCATAGCCCGCATAGTCAGTATCCTGATTTAGGGGTGGCTGATGATAGGGATGGGTAAACCAGGCGGTTTTGCCCTGGGGTGAACCATCAAAGGTGAGTTTTACTCCGCCGATACGAAAGTGTTTGCTGTACTCTCGAGAGAGCAGGGGGCTGTAAACCGGAGAATCCTCCTTCACCTTAACCAGGTCCGGATAGGACACCAGATCCAGATTCAGGGCGCCAGCGGCAGAGACCGCAGCAAAGGTTTTTAAGGACACAGGGTCGGTTTTGCCGTCCTGAATGGTGGTAAAGCCATTGGAGGCATAAATCATTTCTCCGGCCTTAAGCGCCTGCATATATTGTGCCGGGCTAAATTTTGGCACCATATTGTAAACCACGGCGAAATGAGCATTTTCCTGCAGCACGCCATTGGGCGTTTTGCCATCGGCTTCCCGCTCGATAATACCGCCGGGCGGGTTGACCGACTCGGCATTAATACCAAACATCTCTAGGGCTCTGCTGTTATAAACACCCAGGTGGCCGGACTGGTGAAGAGCCACAATAGGTAATTCTGTCGATACGGCATCCAGCTCATGTCTGGTGGGATGCCGCTTCTCGACAAGCTGCGAGTCATCGTAATTAAAGCCAATCACCACATTGTGTTCTGCCACCAGGGGAGACTGGCCCATATAGTCGCGCAGAGTCTGCTGCAGCTGGGCAATATTATTGACAGGCCCATCTGGAGCGGGCAGCAGGTTGGCAGAGACAACCTGAATGGCAACGCCAGATAGATGGCTGTGGGCGTCGACAAAACCGGGCAGCATGGTTTTGCCTTGCAGATTGATCAGCTGGGTATTTTCCCCCTGATATTTCGGCATATCCGAATTGGAGCCCAGCGCAATAATACGGCCATCTTTAACAGCTATGGCCTCTACAGTACCCATGTTATCGTTGACAGAAATTATCTGACCATTGATATAGACAATGCTGGCCTCTGTGTTGCTGTGAGGGGTTGCTGCCGGTTCATTGCAACCAATCAAACCCATGGCTAACAGACCAGCTGACAGAGCTTTCAAATAGGAAACAGTCATGGAAATGATGCCCTTGTTATTTTTATACCCTGAACCCTACAAGACTCTTGCTTCAGTGGCTACTGTTGTTGAGCCTGTAATTGATACAATGGAGAAATGAGTATAGCGACTGGTAAAAAAACTGATCTGGACTGCATTAATAATGTGGTTGCCGCGGCAGTAATGTCCTGGCCCATGCCCGAACGTATTAAACGCCTTTCGGTGCCCGTGCTTAGCTATGACAGCGAGGACTTTAAACATTATCGATTTGTGGTCTACAGACAGGGCGGTGAGATAAAGGGCGGTGAGGTAAAGGGCGGTGAGGTAAAGGGCGGTGAGGTACAGGGAGTAGCCGCCTGGAATCCAGAGGCGCCCCTGGTCACAGAGCTGGGCACAGGTCGATTGCTGCATGGCCTGTATATCTCTCCAGACTGCCAAGGCAGGGGCTATGGGCGAGATTTAATGGCAGCTGTGCTCTCCGAGGCTATGACTCTGGGTGCCGAAGGCCTGGTGATTAAAGCTGAGAGGCCCTCCATAGGTTTCTTTGAACACTGTGGTTTGCAGCCATTATCTGCAACTGGTGCAACGGATTATCCCTATCAGTTCTGGTACCAAGCCAGGGCCTAATCCAGAGTTATTTTTCGTGAACCCCCGGTCGATTAAAGCTGGTAAAATAACTAGCTATGAGTGCTACCATTCCCGATATTCCAAAATAAAGAGAATTCCTATGAAAAGTAATCGAGAGCTGGGCATTGTTGTCTATGGCGCCACAGGTTTTACTGGCCGTTTGGTCGCCGAATACCTGAATAATCAGTATGGCGTCAATGGAGAGGTAGTCTGGGCCATGGCGGGTCGCAGTCTGAGCAAGTTGGAGCAGGTTCGCGATGAAATGGGTATCTCTGCCGATGTGCCACTGGTGGTTGCCGACTCCTCTGACCTGGATTCGATTAATGCCATGGTTGAGCGCACCGCGGTGGTCTGCACCACGGTTGGGCCCTATCAGCTGTATGGCAATGAGCTGGTCGCCGCCTGTGCCGCGGCTGGTACCGACTATGTGGACCTCTGTGGCGAGCCGGGCTGGATGCATAAAATGATTGGTGCTCACAGCGCAGCGGCCGAGGCCAGTGGTGCCCGTATTGTATTTTCCTGTGGCTTTGATTCGATTCCCTTCGATCTTGGCGTACTGTTTTTGCAGCAGACTGCAGAGCAGAAATTAGGTAGCACAGTGCCTCGTGTTAGAGGGCGTGTACGGGCTATGAAAGGTACTTTTTCTGGCGGTACTCTGGCCAGTTTCCGCACCACTATGGCGGCGGCAGCCAAGGATCCTGAGCTTATTAATGTACTGCGCAACCCATTCTCTCTAACCCCTGGTTTTTCTGGGGCTGAGCAGCCCAGGGGCGATAAACCTGTGTTTGATGAGGTGTTGCAGAGCTGGATTGCGCCCTTTGTGATGGCCAGCATCAATACCAAAAATATTCATCGCTCGAACCAACTGATGGGCCATCGTTATGGCACAGACTTTGTCTATGACGAGATGATGGTCACTGGACCAGGCGATAAGGGAGAGGCTAT
>DDCQ01000008.1 GCA_002334915.1 Porticoccaceae bacterium UBA2002 | reverse complement strand
GCTGAGGGCTCTATATCCGCTGAGGGCTCTATATCCGCTGAAGGCTCTTCATATGCTGAAGGCTCTTGATATGCTGAAGGCTCTGGCACTGCAGCAACAATCTGCTCGGCAGGCTGACTGGCTGGTGCGCTATCTTGAGTTTGCTCTGGGCCATTGATACCGATTTGATTGGCAACAATATAACCCTGTTCTTGGCCAATATCGCTTGCTGTGGGCAGCCGCAGTACGGCACCCTTTTTCATATTATTGGCATTGCCATTTACAAAGGCTTTGGGGTTCTGGCTATACAGGGCGTCCATGGTCTGCAATATAGTCATGCCCTGGGGGCGCAGCCTTTTGGCTACATTCCACAATGTGTCGCCGACCACTACCCGGTGCTCTGGGCCGCTAAACTGGCTGGCGGAGCTTGGTGAGTTGCCCCTGTCTGCTGTGGACTGCTGAACTGCTGCCGGGGTCGCCTGGCCGCTGTAATCGGGGAGGTCCAGCAGCAATGTGTATTCGCGCATCATGCGCCCGGAGGGCCATTCCAGCTCAACCAATAAGTCTAGATAGGGCTCGGTTAGGGGCTCTGTACTGCTGACCTGGATCACCCGGTCGCCCGCGGCGTTGCGGGTGACCAGAAATTTAAGCTGGGTAAGGTATGGGTCCCGGCTGACGCCGGCCTGGGTAAAAGCCGCGGGAGATGCCAGCTGGGCCAGCAACATGCCTTCTTCAACGCCATCGACATTGGTCAGGGCTATCTCGGCCACCAGGGGCTCGTTGAGCGCAGATTTAAGCGTAATGTCGCGGAACCCCACAGCCATGGCGGCAACGGAGTTAAGTAGAGCAGTTATCAGTAACGCTTGTAGCAGCCTGGCCGACCATTTTATGGTTATCATCATATTTTCCTGTAAAACACGGCGCTTTTTACAAAGTCAGCCCGTTAATCCTTTAAGTGAACTGAGCGAAAATTTTTAGGTACTAAATTCTAGACCTTACAGTGAAATATTCTAGTCATACTTGCATTATTTGTCCGATTAATTGCAAAAACTCCGAAAAAAAGAGTCAAACACCGGTTTTAACCAGCGACTGACTCTTTTTGGCAGCAAAAAACTGTTTTGGATTTAGCTTTCGACCAATATTCTGAGCATACGGCGCAATGGTTCTGCGGCACCCCAAAGTAGCTGGTCACCCACGGTAAATGCCGACAGGTATTGCTCGCCCATATTCATTTTGCGCAGGCGGCCTACGGGCACGTACAGGCCTCCAGTAACGGCAGCTGGGGTTAACTGAGCTACTGTGGGCTCTTTGTCATTGGGTATCACTTTGGCCCATTGATTGGCCTCGGCCAGCATGGACTGAATTTCATCCATGGGCACATCCTGAGTCAGCTTGATAGTCAGTGCCTGGCTGTGACAGCGCATGGCGCCAATTCGCACGCACAGGCCATCCAGAGGCACTGGGTTGCCTTGGCGATTGAGGATTTTGTTGGCCTCGGCCTGATTTTTCCACTCTTCGCGGCTCTGACCATTGTCCAGCTGGGCATCTATGTAGGGCAGCAGGCTGCCGGCCAGGGGGTAGCCCCAGTTATCCACGGGGAAGCTGTGGCTGCGCAGAGAATCGGTCACCTGGCGATCTATATCAAGAATCGCTGAGGCTGGGTTGGCCAGGGCATCAGCGGCAGAGGAATAAATAGTGCCCATTTGATTAATCAGCTCGCGCATATTCTGCGCGCCAGCCCCTGAGGCTGCCTGATAGGTCATGGAGGTGGCCCATTCCACCAGGTTGGCATTGAACAACCCACCCAGACTCATCAGCATCAGGCTCACGGTGCAGTTGCCGCCAATATAGTCTTTAACGCCGTTGGCCAGGCCGTCTCTGACCACATTCATATTAACCGGGTCGAGTACGATAATGGAGCTATCTTCCATACGCAGGGCGGAGGCGGCGTCGATCCAGTAGCCGTTCCAGCCGGCGTTGCGCAGCTGTGGATACACCTCTTTGGTGTAGTCGCCACCCTGGCAGGTGATAATAATGTCCATTTGCTGCAGGGCGTCGATATCAAAGGCACTTTGCAGGGGCGATATGTCTACGCCTACATCTGGCCCGGGCTGGCCGGCCTGGGAGGTGGTAAAGAATATGGGTTCGATATGGGCGAAGTCGTTTTCTTCGCGCATGCGGTCGATCAGTACTGACCCAACCATGCCGCGCCAACCGATTATTCCTGTTTTGTTCATCTGTCTTAACCCTTTGTTTTATATATAAAAAACGTTTACTGCTTTGGTGCTGCTGGTTTGTGCCGGGCTTGAGGCCGGTGTTTATATTGCTGACACGCCGTGAATACATCCATGTAGGCTCCGCGTCAGCAATATAATCACCAGCCTCAAGCCATCAAGTCAGTGCCACATTCAAAAAAACTTGCTCGGTGTTGCAGCAAAGTCATGGCAACCCTTTACGATCAATCAGGGCCCGCTTATGGTTTGGTTATTTTCAGATTGAGAGAGCGCACTGTCTGAGCGCAGCGAGTTGCGCGAACGCTGAAAATAACCAAACCATGGGACCGATCGTAAAGGGTTGCCATGGCTTTGCCCACTCCAAACCAACAGACTCTTCACTACACTCAAAACCACAATAATTACAGCGCGGCTGCCACTGCATCGCCCATCGCAACTGTGCCAACCCGCTGCATACCATGGGTATAAATATCCCCAGTGCGCAAACCCTGATCCAGAACATCACTCACTGCCTGCTCAATGGCATCCGCAGCCTCAACCCCATCCAGCGAGTAGCGCAGCATCATAGCGACTGACAGAATAGTTGCCAATGGATTAGCCACCCCCTGCCCGGCTATATCTGGTGCTGAACCATGGCAGGGCTCGTACATACCGCCGCCATCTTTATCCAGCGATGCTGAGGGCAGCATACCTATTGAGCCGGTTAGCATGGCCGCGGTATCAGATAAAATATCGCCAAACATATTGCCGGTGACCACCACATCAAACTGCTTGGGTTCCATTACCAGCTGCATGGCGGCGTTATCGACATACATATGGCTGAGCTCTACTTCTGGGTAGTCTGCTGCCATTTCGCTGATAACTTCGCGCCATAATATGGTGGCTTCAAGTACATTGGATTTATCCACTGAACATAATCTTTTACCGCGCACCATGGCGGCTTCAAAGGCCATTTTGCCTATGCGACGAATCTCTGACTCATTGTATTTGTAGGTGTTGTAGCCTTCGCGCTCACCATTGTCCAATGTGCGAATACCCCGGGGTTCACCGAAATAAATACCGCCCACCAGCTCGCGCACAATCAAAATATCCAGACCTGAGACAAACTCGGGCTTCAGTGATGAAGCATGGGCCAGCTGGGGGTACATGATCGCCGGGCGCAGGTTGCCAAACAGATCCAGCTCGGAGCGGATGGTTAACAGGCCCTTTTCCGGGCGCAGATGGCGCTCTACATTATCCCACTGGGGGCCGCCCACGGCGCCGAGCAATATGGCGTCGGATGCGCGGGCTTTATCCAATGTCTCTTTGGGGCATGGCTCGCCTACAGCATCCAGTGCGGCACCGCCCAGATGGGCATAGTCCAGCTCTATGCCCAGATTAAACTGGTCACTGACTTTTTCTAGCACCTTAACGGCTTCGGTGATGATTTCTGGGCCTATATTGTCGCCGGGTAATACCAGTACTTTTTTCTTGCTATCTGACATTATTTAATCGCTCCAAATACCCAGGGATGCTGCTTGGCACGGTCAGCCTCGTAGGCTTTAATATCATCCGCGTTTTGCAGGGTTAGGCCTATCTCATCCAGACCATTGAGCAGGCAGTCTTTGCGGAACTCGTCCAGCTCAAAGCTAAATACATGGCCGCTGTCTGTGGTTACTGTCTGCGATGGCAGATCTATGGACAGCTGATAGCCCTCTTGGGCATCCATCTCTTTAAACAGAATATCCACCTGCTCTTCAGTCAGAATCACTGGCAATAGACCATTTTTAAAACAGTTATTGTAGAAGATATCTGCATAGCTGGGTGCAATCACCGCATTAAAGCCATAGTCTTCCAGCGCCCAGGGAGCGTGCTCACGGCTGGAGCCGCAACCAAAGTTTTTGCGGGCCAGCAAAATAGAAGCCCCTTTAAAGCGCGGGAAGTTTAGGGGGAAGTCCGGGTTAACGGGGCGATTAGAACAGTCTGCACCGGGCTGGCCCTCATCCATATAACGCAGTTCATCAAACAGATTGGGGCCAAAGCCACTGCGCTTGATGGATTTTAAAAACTGTTTGGGGATAATCATATCCGTGTCCACATTGGCGCGATCCATAGGACCCACCAAACCACGGTGTGTGGTAAATGCTTTCATTATTCTGCACCTCCAACAAAGGTACGTACATCCACAATATGACCCGCCACCGCTGCGGCCGCAGCCATAGCTGGACTCATCAAATGGGTGCGCCCGCCATTGCCCTGACGGCCTTCAAAGTTGCGGTTGCTGGTAGAGGCACAGTGCTCCCCTGCCCCCAGCTTATCGGCGTTCATGGCCAGACACATAGAACAGCCAGGCTCGCGCCAGTCCATACCTGCGTCTATAAAGATTTTATCCAGGCCCTCTTGTTCGGCCTGGGCTTTAACCATCTGCGAGCCGGGCACTATTAATACCTGCTTAACCGAGCTGGCCACCGATCGGCCTTTGGCAACAGCCGCCGCAGCGCGCATATCTTCGATACGGGAGTTGGTGCAGGACCCAATAAACACACGGTCTACCGAGATAGACTCAATAGCCTGACCACCCTCAAGGCCCATATATTCCAGCGCGCGCTCTAACCCTTTGCGCTGTTCTTCATTGGGCTGCTCATCCAGTGTTGGCACAGAAGCGGTTACCGGCGCCACCATCTCCGGAGACGTGCCCCAGGTCACCTGAGGCGCTATATCATCCCCATGCAGAACAACTTCAGTATCAAAAACCGCATCGGCATCCGAGGTTAGGGTGCGCCAGTACTCAACCGCCTGATTCCACATCTCAGCCTTAGGCACAAACTGGCGTCCTTCGCAGTAATCAATGGTCTTCTGGTCCACCGCCACCATACCCACCCGGGCACCGGCCTCGATGGCCATATTGGACACTGTCATGCGGCCCTCGATGGACATATCCCGAAACACAGACCCGGCAAACTCAATGGCATGCTCATTGCCGCCGGCAGTACCAATCTTGCCGATAATCGCCAACACCACATCCTTAGGGGTAACACCAGCGCCCACTGTGCCATCCACAGTGACGCGCATATTCTTCATCTTCTTGGCCACCAGGCACTGGGTTGCCAGTACATGCTCAACCTCAGAGGTACCAATACCATGGGCCAAACAGGCCAGCGCACCATGGGTGGCTGTATGGGAGTCACCACAGACCACTGTCATGCCCGGCATGGTGGCGCCCAGCTCCGGGCCCATCACATGCACAATGCCCTGCCCCATCTCATTGATCTTAAATTCCTTAATACCGTAGAGATCGCAGTTATCATCCAGCGTCTGCACCTGAATGCGCGACACCTCGTCGGCCATACCAGCCACACCGGCATCGCGCTCGGCTTTGTCGGTAGAGATATTGTGGTCAGGAGTGGCAATATTAGTATCCAGACGCCAGGGCATGCGGTCCGCCAAGCGCAGACCCTCAAAGGCCTGAGGTGAGGTAACCTCATGGATCACATGCCGATCAATATAGATCAGCGATGAACCATCGCTATTTTGTTTAACAAGGTGGCTATCCCACAGCTTGTCGTAAAGTGTTCTTCCCGCCATAACTCTCTCCCAGAGAATTCCGATATTGCGCCCATTGTAAACCTGCTTTATGATGAATTAAATTCATATTTAGCATGACTAGCATTCTCCCGAGGAATGAAATGGACAGCCAAAACATCAAGGCCTTTATTACCGTGGCTCACTGCGGTTCATTTTCCGAAGCCGCCGAGCAGCTGTACCTGACCCAGTCTGCTATCAGCAAGCGTATTGCCCAGCTGGAGCACCAGGTGGGTAAAAAGCTTTTTGACCGCTTTGCCCGCCAGGTAAGCCTGACAGAAGCCGGCACAGAGCTGCTACCCAGAGTCAAACGCATACTTCAGGAGTATGAAAATGCCCTGCAGGCCATTAGCGACCTCTCCGGCGAAGTAAGCGGCACCCTCAGACTAGCCATTAGCCACCATCTGGGCCTGCATCGCCTGCCCCCGGTACTAAAACAGTTTGCCCAGCAGTACCCCAATGTGACCCTGGATATTGAGTTTATGGACTCAGAAAAGGCCTATGAGCGCGTGCTCCAGGGCCAGTCTGAAGTGGCAGTAATTACCCTGGCTCTGGAACCCCAGCACAATATCGATAGCCAGGTAATATGGCAGGACCCACTGCGCTTTATCTGCGCCCAGGATCACCCCCTGGCCAAAATCAAACAGCCCGTATTGAACGACCTGGCCGACTACTCGATTATTCTGCCAGGCATAAATACCTACACCGGGCAGATTATTCAGAAGCTATTTCAGCAAGAAGGCATACCATTAAAGGCGCCCATGTCGACCAACTATCTGGAGACCATAAGCACCATGGTAGAGGTAGGACTGGGCTGGAGTGTGCTGCCAGAGACCCTGGTAAGGGACCTGCATGTAATGCCGTTTGAGGAAATTAAAATAGAGCGGGAACTGGGGTATATACACCATACCAAGCGAAGCCTGTCGAATGCGGCGGTGGCGTTTTTGGGGTTGTTAGGTGGTTCGTGACCTCAATAAAATCGTTGTCACGCCAGCGCAGGAACGTCACCCCAGCGCAGGAACGTCACCCCAGCGTAGGCTGGGGCCTCCAAAAGATTCCCGCCTACGCGAGAATGACACTAAAACCACCTCAGCGAAGGAACGTCACCCCCAGCCGAGCCACCTCATTATCAGGTGACTCAGTCATACAGCCCCATAAACTCCTCACCCGTCAATTTTTTGCTGTTACCAGCAAAGCTATAGTTACCCGGCTTTTCATCAATAAACACCTCAGCCGCCAATTTAAACTGCGACGGGTCATCAAAGGCCTGGGGCATCACCGCCACAATAGAATGGTCCAGCATGCGCCAAAATAAATTGCTGCCGCAGTGGCGACAAAACAACCGCTCACCCCAGTCGGAGGACTGATAGGCGGTTAGCTCAGATTCATTATTAATCTGCAGCGACGAACAGACCACCGCAAACAGCACACCACCGCTCCACTTGCGGCACTGGAGGCAATGACAGGCATCCATTTTGTGGCTGGCGGGTTCGGCTGAGAAGGTGATGCGGCCGCAGAGGCATTGACCGGGGATTGTGGTTGGCATGGGGTGACCTTTTGGGGAGATTTGGCTTAGGTTAGTTATAGATCCTAGGATTGGTTTTTTCTATTGCCAGCTTAATTTTTGTTTTATTGTTGCCCAGTCCATGCCAACAGACCTACACCAAAGCCAAGATTTTGATTACCCTCCCTATCGGATAACATAGCTAGCTTTGGTGACTGGGTGCTGAGGCTCCAGCCTACGCTGGGGTGACGGGGTTTGCTGGGGTGACGTTCGGGCGCTGGGGTGGGGGGTTGGTTATTTTAGGGCTAGGTGAACTGTGTTGTCGCTGGGGCGGGTTACTTGGATGCCGAAGCTCATTTCTAGGGCATGTAGCATGGCTTCGGTTTCGTCTACTTTGAAATGGCCGCCTATTCTTATGTCGGCTATCTGTGCGTCGATAATTTCGATTTTTAGTGAGGTATATCGATTTACCTCGGTTATGACTTCAGATAGGGGTTCGCCTGAAAACAGTAGCATCCCTTTGCGCCAGGCTAGCTGTTGGTCTAGGTCATCCTGTTTGAGTTCTTGGATTTCATTGCCCAGGCCTTTGTCGGCTTCGGGTATAAAGTCGACTGTCTGCCCCTCTATCAGATAGCCGCGATCTACTGCTCGTTTTACGGTCTCTGCTGTGTTGTTGTCACTGTTGGGTTTGTCGAGGCTGGTGGCCAGTGCTACTTTGCCTTCGGCTACTACTACTTTTAGGGCCTGTGGCTGCAGGCGCACTGTAAAGGCGGTGCCTACGGCGCGCACTAGGCCTTCGCGGGCTTTGACTATGAAGGGCCTGGTGGTGTCTTTGGCGGCTTCGAAGTGCACTTCGCCAGCCATAAGGGATACGGTGCGCTGGTTGTCGACGAAGTTTACGTGGATGCGGCTGCCGGTGTTGAGCTGGATGACTGAGCCGTCGACTAGGGTGATGCTGTTTTGTTCGCCGGTGCGGGTTTCGTAGATGCCATTGCCGGAGATGCCGCTGTTGTTATCCATTAGCAGTAAGCCCATGACGATGGCGGCGGTGACGGACAGACTGGCACCTGCTGTGGCTGCGATTCGCCAGCCGCTGCTGAACAGGCGCTTAAAACGGGAGCCCGGCTTGGCTTTGGCAACCTCTGGTTGTGCGCTGTCGGCTGGTGAGTTTATTAGGTCGGCGGGCAGGTTGGTGCAGTGCCAGTATTGGGTGAGGCGCTGGAACTGTTCTTTGTGGACTGGGCTGCGCTTGAGCCAGCTTCTGAGCTGGGCAATCTCTTGTCGACTGGGCCCTTGCTCGGTGTCGAGGCGCAGCAGCCAATCGGCAGCTTGCTGTTCGATATCTTCTTTAGGGGCAGCGCTATGCGTGCTGTCGAGGCTGTTGCCCTGCTCTGCTTTACTGCTATGCGCGTTCAAGTTGCTGCCCCCGTTAAAAGTGGTCGCCAGTGCAAGGTCCTTAAGTAGCGGCAATTGCAGAACACCAGAGTCCCAGAGACTCTGGTGTTGCCTATTGAGATAGCGGGCGGTGTTTATATTGAATCTATTATTAGAGCCTGTACTTAAGTGTTAATACAGAATCTGCGGTTTAGCAAGTTTTTGATGCGCAAAATTTGCTGTCACTAGTTACCAGATTCCAGGGCGCGGATCAGGTCGGTGAATTCTTTGCTGCTGTCGGGGCTTAGCTGGGTGAGGAGTTTGTGGGCTTCCAGTACCTGGCGGCGCACTTCGTCTATATCTGAATTGATGGATTCTATGGCGTGGAGGTCGGCTTCTATATCGGGTACTTCTTGGTGGATATCAATAATTTCGTCGAAGCTCATGCAGCTGAGGGTGCGCAGTATGCTGGGGTTTTGGCAAAACAGCTGTACATTGATGCTGTATTCTTTGCGGCAGTGCAGGGCTAGCTTGGCGATTAGGCCCAGGGTGGTGCTGTCTACGCACTCGGCGTCCAGCATATCTATTACTACGCGCTGCACGCCGCTGCTGCCAAATATGGCGTCCATATGGTGGTTTAATGAGCCGCAGAGGTTGACGCGAACGTCGCCGCTAAACTTGATCAGGTAGTTGCCGTCTTTATCCGAGACCAGGATTTTACCCGCGCTCAATTACATGCCCCCCGTTAGCAGCAGCACGGAGATATCGTCTTGGGGGTCTTCTATATAGTCGATAAACAGGGCTTCTTTTAGCTGGTCTATATTGCCGGAGCTGGTGGACAGATAGCGCAGCAGAGTGCGCTCTTTCTGGGCTATTTCTTTATTGGGCAACAGGTCGTAGACACCGTCGGACAACAAGACCAGGGCGAAGCGCTCGGGCAGATGCATCTGCTCTACTGTCCAGCTGGCATCTTCAAAAATACCTGCGGGCTTGCCTTTGCCGGGCAGGTATCTGGCTTTGTTGTCGGTAATTAATATGGGCTGGGGTTGCTGGGCGCCCACTACGTAGCGCAGCTGTCTGGTCTCGGTGTCCAGTGAGCCAGCCACTATGGTGAGATGCTTGCCCAGGCCGGTGGCCAGTAGCTGGTTGTTGATATGCTCTACCAGGCCCTCTGGTGCCTGGGCCAGGGCCACGTAGTCTTTTTCCAGCATATGGCGGCGGATTACTCGGCCGATCATAAAGCGCAGCAGTACTGTGACAAAGGCTGAGGAGGCGCCGTGGCCGGAGACGTCGGCAAAGTAAAATAGCAGGTAGCGGTCGAGCACAAAGTTGTAGCCAACAAAGTCGCCGCTTAGATACAGCGACGGTGTAATTGAATGGGATATTTCGTAGTCGCCAAAGGCCAGTGGGCTCTCGGGCATTAGGCTTTTTTGTACTTCCAGGCCGGCTAGCTGGTCTTGCTTGAGCAGGCGCAGGCTCTCTTGCAGTTCGAGGTTGGTTTTTTCCAGCTCGGTGCTGTACTGGTCGGCGCGGCGGCGGGTTTCGGCCAGGTTGTCTACTCGGGCCAGGGTGAGTTTGAGCTCTTTGGCGCTCTCGCCGGCGGTGAGTACATCGGCGGCACCCAGGCGGAAGAATTCGGTGGCCCGGTGCAGGTCGGCTTCGTCGAGGGCCATAACCACCAGATACTGTTCACAGATCTGTTCGAGTTGGGCCATTTGTTCGGGTGTGTCTATAGGAGTGTTTTTGGCGCGCAGCACAACCAGTTGACTTAGGGGGTCGTCGCAGATGGCGGCTATGGACTGATTGTCCGCTGCGGTTAGAGACTGTTGTCCAACAGCCTTAAAGTCTGCCTTTAGGTTTTGTAGCCCGATATCGTCGTGGTCGACGAGTATTACTGGGCCCTTTAGTTCGCTCATTGTTTACCGGCTTTAACTATTTCTTGGTGGTCTCTGCTGAGAGCCACGGCTGCTTTGTGCGAGGGTAACAAGACTAGCTGCGCACAACAATCTTAAATTGGGTTTTTACCTGCCGGTTTAGTAATCGTCGAGATCACCAAAGTCGTCTTCTATGGCTCCGTCTTTGACCAGATAGTCCCGGCGCTGCAGATACACATCTCTGACAAACAGGTAGCTGTCACCGGAAATTGCGTCGTCCAACCCCAGCAGCTCGGCTCGCATGGACACCAGGCCTACCAGCCTGAGACTGTTGCGCGTTGAGACGTCGTCCATATAGGAGACAGGGTTGGCAAAGCTATCAATATATTTGGAGGGCGCGTCTCGCAATGTGGAGGGGCCGACCAGAGGTAACATTAGATAGGGCCCTTCACCCACACCCCAGGCACCCAGAGTTTGGCCAAAATCTTCACCCTCCCCTTTGGGTAGCCCCGCTCGCGAGGCGACATCGAATAATCCGCCTATACCCAATGTGCTGTTGATTAAAAACCGCCCTGTATCATTGGCCGCCTGGCCAAACTTGGCCTGCAGCAGGTCGTTGGCTATGTTGGTTAGCTCGTCTAGGTTGCTAAAGAAGTTAACCACGCCTCTCTCAACCGGATCGGGCATGGTGTTGGCATAAATTTTTGCTGCAGGACGGGCGATGTATTTATCCAGGGTCTCGTTAAAGCTGTGAGATTTTCTGTTGAGGTTTTCGTAGGGGTCTGGGTCTTTTGCTTCTGAGGAATGGGCAAATGACGCCACGGCCATCAGGCAGAGCAACCCTATCTGCAACTGTTGAGTTAGTTTAATCATCCATTTCTCGCCGTTCATTGTTATCCATTATCGCATAAAAGCGGTTTTGCTGATCCGTTTGACTCTGGTTATTCTACTGCTGCTGCAACCCTGCATACAATAAATTTTAGTTCTTAATTAGGCCGAAAACCGCTGATAATGTCTTTGTTGTACAGCTGACTGATTATCTCTGCGCCAAATTCTACTAAGCTGTCAGGCTCGGGGTGGTTAATTTCTTCGGCTAATTTAACTATAGCCTGTCTGCCGCTGCACTGTTGAGACTCGATAATATCCAGCAGTCGAAGGGTAGTGGGGTTGGTCTCCATAAAGCCTATTTGCAGGGCTCGCGTGCGATAGACAATCAGTGAGGTTGGCTCTATCTGCCCTGCTGCCGGCTGATACTGGGGGCCGATTCTGTGCACCGGGTACTGGTAAGTAAAGCGCCAGGCGGTGGGTGAAAGCTGGGGGATATCGTCGAGTATATTGGCCTGGGGCTGGAGGTTATTTGGAATATCTATAGTCGATATATCCAGGGCTAGCTCAACCCATTCATAATGGGCCAGTTCAAGCATAAATTCGGGGTCGCGGGCGTCGGCGGTGCGCTCGGTTTGCAGGTAGCTGAGAAACTCTTCGCTGATTTTTAAAAACAGCGGGCTGTGACTCTGGTGACGATGGATAAAATCTCGCACCATGCTGTGCCAATGGGCCTCTTCAATAATGGATTTTAGCACCGGGAAGCCTGAGGCCAGAAAGCTCTCGATATTGTTGTAGAACAGGTTGCGATAGATTGCCAGGCGGCGGTCTTCTATATCTGCCGGTGCTGGATTCTGCTGTGGGTGGCGAATATGGGCGGCAAATTGCAGCTGTGTTTCGTGAAAGTTGTGGTGCTGCTTGTGATTAGCCATGAGCCAGCTGTGCCTCGCTGCTGGCCCTTTGCTGCAGCTCTCTGATATGGCTGACTTCCTGCAGCAACTGGGGCACCGGGGGTATATTGAAGTCTCTCTCCAGCAATGTGGGGAATGCTCCAAATTGCTGGTAGGCCGCGGCTAGAAGGTCCCAGACTTGGTCTATGACATCGGCGCCATGGGTATCTACGCGCAGATCTTCTGCTTCTTGATAGTGGCCGGCAATATGGCCGTAAACCACTCTGTGACCCGGCAGCGCTGTCAAAAAATCATAGGGGTCGTAGCTGTGGTTAATGCTGTTAACATAAATATTATTTACGTCGAGGAGCAAATTGCAGTCGGCTTTTGCGATTACTGCGTTGGTAAATTCTATCTCGGACATTTCCTGCTGGGGGGCGGCGTAATAGGAGACATTTTCCATGGCGATGCGCTGCCCTAAAAAGTCCTGGATCTGGCTGATGCGCTCGGCCACATAGTCGACGGCCTGTTGGGTAAAGGGAATGGGCATCAGGTCGTAGAGATGACCGCTGTCGCTGCAGTAACTGAGGTGCTCGGTGTAGCAGCGGATGGAATGTTCGGCCATAAAGGCTTTGATGCTTTTGAGTAACTCCCAATCCAGTGGTGCGGGTGAGCCTATGGAGAGGGACAGGCCGTGGAGTACCGTGGGAAATCTTTCGCTGTATTCTCGAAAGGCTTTTCCATAGCGGCCACCCACATCAATCCAGTTTTCTGGTGCCACTTCTATAAACTGCAGCTGGTCGCTGGTAACGGACGAGAGCGGGCCCAGAAGAGCCCGCCTCAGTCCCAGACCTGCACCTGTTACTGGATATTGGCTGGTCATATTTTTATTGATTGTTGTTATGGTAGTTACTGCAGGCTAGGAAGCGCCACCACATTTGCCTTCGCCGCACTTGCCCTCGTCTTTGGCTTTGTCACCGCCGCACTTGCCTTCACCACACTTGCCCTCGGCATGCTTGCCTGCCAGGTTGTAACCGGATGAAAGTTGGTCTGCTTGGAAAGGGTTGGTGCTGGCCATTGCTGCCGGGGCCAGGGCTATGCTGGCTGCAAATGCAACGCCTACTGCGGCGGCCATAGGTTTGATAGATTGCTTGGTCATTAGAACTTCTCCTTGTATTGACTAGTATTACTCCAGATATCCCCAACCAGGATGGTATTGGGATGCTATTCTGACTTGAGCTGGGCGCGGAAGTTTCACTGCTGGGAAAATATATCTGGGTTGTTGGGTAGTTATATAAAATTCGCAGGGGCCTCCCTCAGATTCCAGCCTGCGCTGGAATGACAACCACCCTCCCCGTCATTCCAGCGTCGGCTGGAATCTGTGCCTAACCACCATTGCCCAAAAAGCGGCGCAGTTGGTTATCTATCTCTAACCACTGTTTCTGCAGGCGTTTGGCTGACACTGGCACACGGGTTTTTAATTGCTGGGCAAATAATGAGATGCGGTATTCCTGAACTGTCCAGTGGAAGTTATCTATGGCCTGTGCCAGTTCTTCGGACAGTAGCTGGTCTTTAAGGCTGGGGACTGGCTGTAAAAACGCCTGTATCTCTTGAATATACTGCTGGTCTTTGGCTACCTGGGAGGCGAGTTTTTCCAGCCGAATTTCTACGCCGCGCACCAGCCTGGGGTACTGGCTTATGCGGTCGAGGCTGATACGGCCTAGGGTTTCTGTGGAGAATAGCCAGCTGAGCTGCTGATCAATATCCTCTTTGGCGTAGATAGCCGACAGGCCCAGGGCGCGAATTTGTTTTTGATGTTGGTGCAGTTTGGGCAGTACTGACTCAATATGGGCGCCCAGCTGCTGGGCAATATCCACTACTTGGCCTATGCCTGCCTGATAACATTGCTCAAAGCTGGCCTGGTCGCGCAACACCCCTACCCCGGAAAACAGCGCCTCTTGAAAGCTGGCGGCGATAAGTGCTTGAACAATATTCTGGCGGTTGCCTATGGCGGCGGCCTTTAGGGCCAGATCGGCGCCGCGCAGCAGATGTTTGGTTAAATATTTTTCCTGTTCGCGGCCCTTTAGCAGGGCCAGTCTTAACTGGCCCTGACGGCTGACTTTTTCTGCGGCCAGGGGGTTGTCCATGACTTCCAATGATACCGACTCGCCGCAGTCCACCAGCGCGGGCCAGGCTTTTATATCAATTTTGCCGCGCTTTAAGCTTACCTGCTCTGGCAGCTCAAAGTCCCATTCTGTGATACCTTCTCGGGACAGGCTATCGTCGGAGGCCTGTTCTAACCCGGCATTGATCTGCTGTTTAAAATCGCGCTGCAGCTGTTCCAGACTTCTGGCCATGGCGATGGTTTTGCCATTTTCATCCTGGAGTAAAAAGTTGGTCAGGTACCAGGGGTCGAGGTTTTCTGTTCTCCAGTCTTGGTCTTCTATAACCACTCCGGTGTGGCGCTTGAGCTGCTCGGCCAATACGTCGGTGAGGGGTCGGTCCTGGGCGCGCACCTGCAGCAATACTTTGTCTACATAGTCGGGCACTGGCACAAAGTGGCGGCGGGTCTGTTTGGGTAAGCTTTTGACCAGGGCGATACATTTGTCGCGCAACATGCCGGGCACCAGCCATTCAAAATAATATCTGGGCAGCTGGTGCAGCAGGGCCAGTGGAATTTTGGCGCTGACGCCGTCCTCGGCATGACCGGGCTCGAAGGTGTAGCTAAGCTCGAACGCCAGGCCGTCGCAGTGCACTGTCTCGGGAAACTGGGCCTCTTCGTCGGCGGACATGCCGCGCAGCATAAGGGTTTGTTTATTGATATTTAGCAGGCCGGGATTGTCTTGCTCTGCCTGTTTGCGCCATTTTTCGAAGGCGGGCAGATTATAAATAGCCTCTGGGACCCGCTCATCGTAAAAGCTGTAGATGACTTTTTGCTCGGCCAGCAGGTCGCGGCGCCGAAACCGATCTTCCAGGCCCTGCAGCTCTGCCACCAGTTTTTGATTGGCGCTGTAAAAGCTGCCCTTGCCCCGGTAGCCCTCTTCTACCAGTGCCTGCTGGATAAATATTTGCCGGGCTTCCACTGGGGCCACATTGCCGTAGACGGTGTTTTTGCCTTCGACTATGGACAGGCCAAATAATGTCTGGCGCTCTTTGGCCATCACCTGACCGGACTTTTGGTGGTAGAAAGGTGCGCTGTAGGTCTTTTTCACCAGGTGGGCGGCCAGGGGCTCGAGCCAGTCGGAGTCGATTTTGGCGGCATTGAGGCCGTACTGTTTGGCGGTCTCCATCAGGGAACCCACCATCACCCATTTGGGCGGTTTTTTACTCAGTCCGGAACCGGGGAAGATAAAAAACTTGCGGTTTCTGGTGCCGAGAAATTCCCATTTATCTTCGCGTATACCCACCTGGCCCAGCAGGCCGGATAGCAGTGCCTGATGGATAGCCGCGTATTCTGCGGGTTTTTGATTTTCGATCAGTTTGAGGGCGCGGCAGGCACCGTGCACCTGATGGTGCAGGTCGCGCCACTCTTTCATGCGCAAAAATGATACATAGTTGGCGCGGCAGTATTTGCTGTATTGATTAGTCGAGAGCTCTTGACGCTTGCTTTCGAAGTGCTGCCATAGATTGAGCAGCGACATAAAGTCTGAGGACTCGTCGCGCCACTGGGCATGGGCCTGATCGGCGGCCTGCTGTTTATCGGCCGGGCGCTCTCTGGGATCCTGAATGCTCAGGCCGGAGGTAATAATCATCACCTCGGCCAGTGAGCCATTTTTGCTGGCCTCAAAGATCATGCGGGCAAATCTTGGATCCAGGGGAATCGACACCAGCTGTTTGCCCAGCTTGGTCAGCTTGCCCTTGCCGTCGACGGCTTGCAGCTCTTCAAGCAGTTTAAAACCATCGCTGATCATGCGGCTATCGGGCGGATCTACAAAGGGGAAGCTGCGGATATCACCTATGCGCAGGTGCAGCATTTGCAGTATTACTGCGGCCAGGTTGGTGCGCACAATTTCCGGGTCGGTAAACTCCGGGCGATTGTTGAAGTCGTCCTCTTCGTAGAGCCGGTAACAGATGCCGTTGCTTACCCGGCCACAGCGCCCTGCCCTCTGATTGGCACTGGCCTGGGAAATGGCTTCTATGGGCAGCCGCTGTACCTTGGTTCTGTAGCTGTAGCGAGACAGTCTTGCCCGGCCTGTGTCTATCACATAGCCGATACAGGGCACGGTGAGGGAGGTCTCGGCCACATTGGTGCTGAGCACTACGCGGCGGCCTCTGTGAGGAGAGAAGATTTTACTCTGCTCTGCAAGGCTGAGCCTGGCGTACAGGGGCACTACTTCGGTGTGGGGCAACTGGGCGCGTTTGATGGCCAGACTGGCCTCGCGAATCTCGCGCTCACCACTTAAAAATACCAGCACATCGCCCGCTTGCTGAGTGCCTTTATGATTGGATTGAATATCGCGCAGGCATTCGATAATACGCTGATCGCGGTCCATATCCAGGCTGTCGATATCTGAGTAAATAATATCGACCGGGTAGGTTCGGCCGGACACCTCAACCACTGGTGCACTATTAAAATGCTGGGAGAACTTTTCTACATCAATGGTGGCTGAGGTAATAATGAGCTTTAAGTCGCTGCGCTGGGCCAGCAGGTTTTTAAGGTAGCCCAGCAAAAAATCAATATTGAGGCTGCGCTCGTGGGCCTCGTCGATAATCAGGGTGTCGTATTTGCTGAGAAAGCGGTCGTGCTGAATCTCTGCCAGCAAAATACCATCGGTCATGAGTTTGATGGTGGTTTTGGGGGAGCTCTGGTCGGAGAAGCGCACCTGGTAGCCTACGGTTTCACCCAGCGGGGTGTTAAGTTCTTCGGCGATGCGGCTGGCCACGGTGCGGGCTGCTATGCGCCGCGGCTGGGTATGGCCAATTATACCTTTGATGCCGCGCCCGGCCTGGAGGCAGATTTTGGGCAGCTGGGTGGTTTTGCCGGAGCCAGTTTCGCCGGCAATTACCACTACCTGATGGTTGCGAATTAACTCAATTATCTCTTCTGACCGAGCACTAACCGGCAGGTCCGGATAGCTGATAGCGGGCAGGTTATCGCGCCTGGCGCTGACTATCTGCTGCGAGCGCTGCACTGCACTGCGCCATTTATTCCAGCCCTGAGCAATATCCTGGTTGCGGGCAACTCGCTGCTGCAGTTCGGCCAGCTGTTTGCTCAGACGAAATAAATCTCTGCTGGTGACTGAGCTGGCAACGGTCTTGGCGAGGGAAGCAAACTGCTCGGCGCTGCTGGGGGCCTGGTCGGGAAATTGGGTATCCAGCCCGGCTTGCGGCTCTGGGGGCATTGGCTGGGACAAGAGTTTTTATTCGCCCGAGTTCTGCCAGATACATTCACCACTGGACGCTTTAATGGCGTCCAGTTTTTTGTGGTGGCTGGCTAACTCATCTTCATTGGCGACAATCACTCGCAGCGCTGGACGACCCTCGGGCAGGCGGCGAATATTGCTGGCCTGGTTAATCTCGCCGGAGTCTGCTGCCGACTGGTTGTTGATATTGAGATTGACCTGGCCGCCGGTCATCAGCAGATAGACGTCGGCGAGAATTTCGGCATCCAGCAGTGCGCCGTGAAGGTCGCGCTGGGAGTTGTCGACGCCGTAGCGCTTGCACAGGGCGTCGAGATTATTTTTCTGCCCCGGGTGTTTCTGTCTCGCCAGGGCCAGGGTGTCTATGACTTTGCAGCTAGATTCTATGGGTTTGCTGCGCCCGGGCAGCTTGCTGGCCTCGTGGTTGAGAAAGCCTAGATCGAAGGGGGCATTGTGAATTACCAGCTCGGCGCCCTCAATAAAGGCCATAAACTCCTCTGAGATAGCGTCGTAGGTGGGCTTGTCTTCGAGAAACTGGTCGGTGATGCCATGCACTTCCATGGCGCCCTCGTCTACTTTGCGCTGGGGATTAATATACTGGTGGTAGTGGCGGCCGGTGAGCTTGCGATTGATCATCTCGACACAGCCAATCTCGATAATGCGATGGTCCTGGGAGGTCTCCAGGCCTGTGGTTTCTGTATCAAGTACGATCTGTCTCATGGTTTGTGCCTAGCTCAGTTCTAGTTCGTCGATGCCGCGATTGGCCAGCTGGTCGGCTATTTCATTTTCCCGGTGACCACTGTGACCCTTGACCCAGTGCCAGTTTATCTTATGTTCGCCTATTACCCCATCGAGCTTTTGCCAGAGATCGGCATTTTTAACCGGTTTTTTGCTGGCGGTTTTCCAGCCGCGCTTTTTCCAGTTGGGCATCCACTCCTGGATACCTTTGAGTACGTAGGTGGAGTCTGAGGTTAGCTCAACCTGGCAGGGTCTGGTTAGGGCCGCCAGGGCCTCGATAACTGCGGTTAATTCCATACGGTTGTTGGTGGTCTCTGCCTCACCGCCGCAGAGGGATTTTTCTTCGTCACCGTAGCGCATTAATACACCCCAGCCACCGGGGCCCGGATTGCCGCGGCAAGCGCCATCTGTAAATATTTGAACTGGGGTCATGCTATTCCTTAATCGGAGCTTTTTGGACTTTTTGCGCTTTTTTACGACTGGGTTTACTGCCGCTGGAGCTGTAGCCATTGGTGGCTGCCGGGCGCCACAGATGAGTTCTGGTGCCTATGCCACGGAGCTCGCGCCTTACCGCGTGGATCATATAGAAATTACCCAGGGGAAAGCGAATCTTTTGGGCAAACTTTTCCCAGCTGGTATCTGCCTGCATCCAGTCGGGACGGTCTAAGGGCAAATTATAGGCGCCGTGATCAATCTCTAGCACCTGAAAGTTAAGCAGTGACAGCCAGTCTATAATCCGCCCTTTGCGCAGATTGTGAAACCTGTAGTCCGGCTGGCCGCTGAGCAGCTGCATGGGAAACTTGAGCAGCCCTCTGGGGCCATAGGGATTAAACAGGCAGAGCAGCAGGTGACCGCCCGGCGCCACCACCCGTGAGACTTCGGCCAGCACCGCTTTGGGGGACACAGAGTACTCTACGGCGTGCTGCACCAGGGCTACGTCGATCACCTCTGATGGCAGGGGCAGCTGTGCATAGTTGCTGGCCAGTGACAGTTGCGGCGCGGCGCTGTCGGCATTGGCATGAATATAAAAGCGGTGCAACTGCTTAAAGCAGTCAAGGGTTTGCTGATTGGGGCCCAGCCCCAGATGCATTAGCCGGTAGCCCGGCAGATGGCTGTATTTGCGCTCTAGCAGTTGGGTTTCCTGATGCAGCAGGTAGTGACCAAAATCAGAGTTCAGCCAGGTTTCTAGCCTGTTGGCAGTCACAGCCAGGTCCTCTACTTTTAAGCGGTCGAGGATAAGTTTGCTGCGCCTGCGGAGGAAGTTTTTTGCCATACCAGTTTATTTTTACCCTAACTCAGTCTTTGGCCCGGTTTTGCCTATTATGTTCAATGCTCTCAATAAACACCAGTGGTGGGAACATAGCGTGGGTTATTAAGCCCCTGAGGCCTTGTTGTTAAATACAGCTTTGATCGCTACAATCCGCGGCTAATTAGCAACGATAAAGAAGTAGCCTGCTTTTGCCTCTTTTCAGATCCAGTTTTAGCGCCCTTTTACTCTGCCTGTGGAGCCTGATCCTGTCTGGTTGTGAGCTGGTGCCTCTGGGGCAGAATAATGCCGCTGAGATGGCTGATGAGGCTGTCTCTGGAATGTCTGATGAGGCTGTCTCTGGAATGGCTGATGGCTCTGGAATGGCTGATGGCTCTTTCTATAAGATCGCTGATGGCTCTCTGGGTAATGCAGGGGCTGAGGAAATTATTGCTGAGCCGGATCTGTGGCAGCGTATCCGCGATGGCTACAAGCTAATGCCGGACGAGATGCATGCCTCGGTGATTAAGCAGCGCGACTGGTATCTGCGCAACCCCAGTTATCTGGCCACCGTTTTTAGCCGGGCTGAGCCATTTATTTATTATGTGACCGAGGAGCTTGATAACGCAGGGCTGCCTCTGGAGCTGGCTCTGCTGCCTATTGTTGAGAGCACCTATGACCCGCTGGCTTACAGCCACAGCCATGCTGTAGGCCTGTGGCAGTTTATTCCATCGACGGCCAAGTCTTTTGGTCTGCGCCGAGACCGCTGGTATGACGGGCGTCGCGATGTGATCTACTCCACTCAGGCTGCGGTCAAGTATCTGAAAGCTCTGCATAGGCGTTTTGATGGTGACTGGTTGCTGGCGCTGGCGGCCTATAATTCTGGCCAGGGTAATGTCTCGCGGTCTATGGCGCGCAATATTAAAAATGGCAAGCCGGCGGATTTTTGGTCGATAAAGCTGCCCCGCGAGACCAGAAACTATGTGCCCCAGTTGCTGGCGCTGGCTGAGCTGGTTGCCAAGCCCGATGAGTATAAAATTGCACTGCCCTCAATTCCTGACCAGGCCTATTTTGAGGTGGTTGAAATTGAGTCGCAGATTGACTTGATGAAGGTGGTGGAGATCACAGGTATCAAAGGTGTGGATTTTACCCGCTTAAATCCCGCCTACCGCCGCTCGATTACTCCGCCTCAGGGCAAACACAATATTTTACTGCCCCTGGGTTCGGCGCAGCCACTGCGCGATCTGCTGGCCAGCACTGACCCCAAAACCTGGGTGCCCCACACTGAGTATGCGGTTAAAAGCGGCGATACATTGTCGCAGATTGCCCAGCGCTTTCGCATACCCACCAGCTGGCTGAAGAGCCGCAATGGGCTGAGCAGCGACCGCCTGCGGGTCGATCAGGTACTGTTTATTCCCCATTCTGGCAACGATGCCAACGGTACTTCTGGGGCTAGTAGCTCAACAACCTCGCTCTACCTAGTGCAGCGCGGTGATTCTCTGTCAACGATTGGGGCGCGTTTTAAGGTCTCTGTGGCCGATTTAAAGCGCTCTAATAATCTGACTGGGGATGGGCTGCAAATAGGCCAGAAACTCAATGTGGAGCATTCTGCGGCTGTCTCTGGCACGGATAACCTGCGCCGTCTCTCGTACCGGGTACGCCGCGGTGATTCTCTGTATCTGATTGCTGAGAAGTTTGATATTCGTATCCGCGATATCACCCGCTGGAACAAGATTAGTCGCAATGAATTTTTGCAGCCTGGTCAGCGCTTGACGCTATTTATTAATGCGTTGAGAATCTGATCTGGCTGGATAAATCTGCCGTGCATACAAAAGGCCCAGACAGGTTTCGCTGTCTGGGCCTTTCTGTTTGAGCTGACTGAAATCTCTACTGAACGATTTCAGCCTGGGCCAGCAGGCTGGCCTGATAGGCTTCCAGGTCGCGACTGCTGTTGGTCGACTGCACTGCGAAGCTTAGGTTGGCTCTCTGCTCCTGGCTCAACACGCTGGCGTCACCCGGGGTGACAGTCTGCAGCGAGGCAATAATATAGTCCGCATTGGCAGCCGAGAAAGCCTTGATGGTTGGCTTATCTGCCGGAGCGTCCATCTGGAACACGGCCATTTTGATTTCTTCATTTACCGAGCGGTCGACGCGTTTAACATTTTGCCCCGCCTGCCATTCAAGACCTGCGGATTTGGCAACGGCCTCTACACTCTCGCCAGCTTGAACGCGGGCCAGCAGTGCTTCGCCCTGTTCGGCAATCGCTTGCTTGGCGATGGTCTGACGAAGATTTGTCTCGACACCGGCTCTGACCTCTTCCAGCTGTTTTTGGCGTGCCGGGAAGTACTCTTGCAGCTTGATCACCACGTAGCGATCGTCGCCCAGATCCAGCACTTCACTGGCATACTTGTCTTCCAGTACCTCAGGGCTGAAGGCCGCTTTGACCACCACCGGGAAGGCGGCTATGCCTTTACCACCGGCGCGGGAGAATGGCTCGCTGACTGTTGCTTCAAGCTCCAGATCGGCGGCTACTTCGACCAGGGTCTCGGAGTTAAAACTTAGCTCCTTGAGCATCTCTAGCTTTTCGACCAGTAAGTCGCTGGCGGCTTCGCGCAGCAGTTCCTGTTCGATGCGGGCTGACTCTGCAGCCAGCTCAAAGCTCTCTTTCTGGCGATCCAGCAGCTTTATAAAATGGGTGCCTGCGTCGGTCTCTACTGGCGCTGATACCTGGCCTACCTCCAGGGCCGCCAGAGCGGTCTCGAAGGCGGCGGGGAAGGTTTCGCCGGTGGTAAAGCCCAGATCGCCACCGCTGTCGGCGGAGGCAAAGTCATCGGAGTACTCTTTGGCCAGGGCTGCAAAGTCAGTGCCGCTATCCAGCTTGGCCTGAATTTCTGCGAGGATTTCTGCACCTGGTTCGGTCAGCAAGATATGCGCTGCCTGGAGACTGTCGGCCATATTGATTGATTCGGCTTCCTGGTCAAAACGCGCCTGAATTTGTTGTTCGCTAACGCTCTGCTGAGCCGCCAGCTGGGCTGCGCTGAGCTCTATGGATTCAACGCTGACCTGCACCTGGGTCTGGTATCTGGCTTTGGTCTGTTCGTAGTGGTCGACAATCTGTTGTTCACTGATGTCTATGCCATCGATAATAGGCTGCATAGGCAGGGTCAAATAGTAATAGTCACGCTCTTGCTCGGTAAACCTGGCGAGATTGGCCAGCTCGGCTTCGGTGACGAAGTTGGTGCTGGTGAGGCCCTGAATAAACTGCTGAATCAGCAGATCTTCTTTAACGGTTTCAACAAAGGTGGCGCTGGTGAACCCCTGATTGCGAATCATGTACTGGAATACTTCCTGATCAAAGCGACCGTCGACCTGGAAGCCCGGGGTTGCCAGAATCAGTTCGCTGACTGCTTTGGAGGAGGCGCCAAAACCCTGATCAATGGCTGACTGGGCTACAACCTTGCGCGAGATAAGCTGTTGAATCACCTGGGGACGAATTAATTCATCATCCAGCAGTGCTGGGTCTAAACCTTCGTTTTGGCGCAGTATGCGCTGCTTCTCACTCGACAACACCTGCTGAACGCGCAATGCGCTGACAGACTCGTCGTTGACGATTAACACGGCTTCGGCACCTGTGCCTGAAACGAATAATGACCCGGTTCCGGAGAACGCGAAGATACCGCCGATAATGACAACGATAACCGTGGCTATGCCACGCATATTAGTTCGAAAACTATCCAACATTTGTCTAATCCTGATAATTAAAAAGGCGCATCTGAGATGCGCCTTTTTAAGTGGAGCGATTCAACCTGGGCTGAATCACTCGCCCAATAACTTAGTTCACAGCGTCTTTAAGCGCCTTACCTGCTTTAAAGCTTGGCACATTGGCTGCTTTGATTTGAATCTCTGCACCAGTCTGTGGGTTGCGACCGGCGCGAGCAGCACGGTGCTTGACAGAGTAAGTACCAAAGCCTACCAGTGAAACCTGGTCACCATTTTTCAGAGCGCCAGTAACTGCGTCCAGTGCTGAGTCCAGAGCGCGACCGGCAGAAGCTTTAGAAATGTCTGCACCAGCAGCGATTGCATCGATTAATTCAGATTTATTCACGGTATTCCCCTTTTTTTGGAATTGATTGATCCTAGCTAGATAAAGAGGCCGCTTAATCGATCTAGATGCTTGGAATCCCTAGCTAATAGCGCCCTCTACCCGAACTTTATACCAACCACACTGGATGCGGTCAAGCTTACTTTTTAAATATCCTCAAATAGTTATACGCTAGTGAGTACTTGGCCTAGCGCCCGACTCGGCATTTTTTTCTACGCTGGTCACTCGATTGAACTCTTCTTCGCTCATTGGCGTTGGGGACTCTTGCAGCGCGATGTCCAAAACTTCGTCAATCCATTTGACCGGACATATCTCAAGATCAGCTTTAATATTGTCCGGTATCTCCTTCAAATCACTGGCGTTATCATGGGGAATAACCACGGTACGAATGCCCCCGCGATGAGCCGCCAGCAGTTTTTCTTTTAACCCGCCAATCTTTAATACCTGCCCACGCAGGGTAATTTCGCCGGTCATGGCCACATCGGCTTTGACGGGTATACCGGTTAAAACGGAGACCAGAGAGGTACACATACCGACACCGGCCGATGGACCATCTTTTGGCGTTGCTCCCTCGGGAACATGGATATGCAGGTCATTTTCCTGATAAAAGTCTCTGCGGATACCCAGCCTCATGGCGCGACTGCGCACCACGGTCAGTGCCGCCTGTATAGATTCCTGCATTACATCGCCGAGAGAACCGGTCTTGATAACACGACCTTTGCCTGGTATGGCTGAGGCTTCGATGGTCAGCAGCTCACCACCCACCTGAGTCCAGGCAAGACCGGTAACCTGGCCAATTTGATTCTCGATTTCGGCGCGGCCGTAGTCAAATCGGCGCACTCCCAGCATATCTTCCAGCTCAGAGGCCCCTACAATGTCTTTAGCGTTGCTTTTGTCTCGCACATGGCTGGTGACTGTCTTGCGGCAAATCTTGGCTATATCACGATCCAGGCCCCGCACACCGGCCTCTCTGGTGTAGTAGCGAATGGTATCTTTGAGGGCGTCTTCGGTTATCTCTAGTTCGCTGTCTTTTAATCCGTTGGCGCTGCGCTGTTTGGGCACCAGATATTTTTCGGCAATCTGTACCTTCTCGTCCTCGGTGTAACCGGGGATACGGATTACTTCCATACGGTCGAGCAGTGGCCCGGGAATATTCATGGAGTTGGCGGTACAGATAAACATTACCTCGGACAGGTCATAGTCCACCTCGAGATAATGGTCGTTAAAGGTATGATTTTGCTCTGGGTCCAGCACTTCTAGCAGAGCTGACGCCGGATCACCGCGCTGGTCCATGCCCATCTTGTCGATCTCATCGAGCAGGAACAGTGGATTTTTGGCGCCCACTTTGGAGAGCTTTTGAATCAGCTTGCCGGGCATTGAGCCTATATAGGTGCGGCGGTGGCCACGAATCTCGGATTCGTCGCGCACCCCGCCCAGGCTCATGCGGATAAATTTGCGCCCTGTGGCTCGCGCTATGGACTCGCCCAGGGAGGTCTTGCCTACGCCCGGGGGGCCTACCAGGCAGAGTACCGGGCCTTTGAGTTTTTTAACTCGCTGCTGGACGGCCAAAAACTCCAGAATGCGCTCTTTAACCTCTTCCAGGCCATAGTGGTCCTCGTTGAGCGTTTTCTCGGAATTGTCCAGATTATGTTTGACTCTGGTGCGCTTGCTCCAGGGTACGCCGATCATGCAGTCGATATAGTTGCGCAGCACTGAGGCCTCGGCGGACATGGGCGACATCATTTTTAGCTTGGCCAGTTCGGACTCGGCTTTTTCCAGTGCCGCTTTGGGCATGCCGGCTTCGGCGATTTTCTTGTCTAGCTGGTCCAGCTCTGAGATACCTTCGTCACTATCGCCAAGCTCTTTCTGGATGGCCTTCATCTGCTCGTTGAGATAGTACTCGCGCTGACTTTTCTCCATTTGTTTTTTGACGCGACCACGGATGCGCTGCTCGATTTGGAACAGGTCAATCTCTGCTTCCATCAGGCTCATGAGGTGCTCGAAGCGACCGGTCAGGTCAGCAATTTCCAGCACATCCTGCTTTTGCTCCAGGCTCAGGGTCATATGGGAGGCGATGGTGTCGGCGAGACGATTGGCATCTTCAATACCGCTGACTGTGGTGATGACCTCTGACGGGATTTTTTTGCTGAGATTAACGTACTGCTCGAACAGCGACAGAGTCGAGCGAGTCAGGGCATCGGCTTCGGCGGCGTCCAGTTCGCCACTGGCCATTTCAATGACACAGGTCTGCAGAAAGGCCTCTCCCTCGCGGGGTTCGATCAGTCCAACCCGACCTGTGCCCTCAACCAGAACCTTGAGGGTGCCGTCGGGGAGCTTGAGCATCTGTAATATGGTGGCGAAGGTGCCCACAGCATAAACATCATCTACGCCGGGGTTGTCTTCTGCGGGGTTCTTTTGCGCTACCAGTACTATCTGCTTGTCTGACTCCATGGCGTCTTCGAGGGCGACTATGGATTTCTCGCGGCCTACAAATAATGGCACTACCATATGGGGGTAAACTACCACATCGCGCAATGGCAGCAGTGGATAGATAGCTTTGTCTGGATCGGTCTGTTGGGAACCCATGGTTACCTCTGGTTCTTGAATTGGAATGGCACTGGTTACATAAGGCCACAGATGTTGTTTGATTTATATATTGGGTCTCGCTGAACAATTACAACCGCTTGGCTGCGAAACAATTGCTCCGGCGGCAGAAACAAAAAAGGCGGCTTGCGCCGCCTTGATTTAGCCTTCGTCTGAGGCTACTTTTTTTGTTTCCTGCTGTTCATGTACCAGCAGCGGTTCGTTCTCGCCATTGATCACCGAGGCGTCTACTACCACCTTGACCACATCTGGCTCTGAAGGCACGCGATACATGGTATCCAGCAGCACGGTCTCGAGAATAGATCTGAGACCCCGGGCACCTGTTTTGCGCTCGATGGCCTTGTCGGCAATAGCGTCCAACGCGTCGCGTCGCAGGTCTAGCTCGACATCTTCCATTTCAAACAGCGTCTGGTACTGCTTAACCACGGCATTCTTTGGCTCGACCAGAATATTGACCAGGGCGTCGCGATCCAGTTCTTGCAAAGTAGCAACCACTGGCAGACGACCAATAAATTCTGGGATCAGGCCATAGCCAATCAAATCACTGGGTTCCACATCCAGCAGGGTTTCGCCCACTGATTTCTGATTGTCTTTGCTGTTTACTTCGGCACTGAAGCCTATGCCACCCTTTTCGGAGCGGTCGCGAATAACTTTTTCAAGCCCGGCAAAGGCGCCGCCACAGACAAATAGGATATTGGCGGTATCCACCTGCAGAAACTCCTGCTGGGGATGCTTGCGGCCACCCTGGGGGGGCACGGAGGCCACTGTGCCTTCAATTAGTTTGAGCAGGGCCTGCTGCACGCCTTCACCGGAGACATCTCTGGTGATGGAGGGGTTGTCTGACTTGCGGGAAATCTTGTCGATTTCATCAATATAAACAATGCCGCGCTGGGCCTTGTCGACATCGTAGTCACATTTCTGCAGCAGTTTTTGAATAATATTTTCAACATCTTCACCCACATAACCGGCTTCGGTCAGGGTGGTTGCATCGGCAATGGTGAAGGGTACATCCAGCATGCGTGCCAGAGTTTCGGCCAGCAATGTTTTACCGCTGCCTGTGGGGCCTATTAGTAGAATATTGCTCTTGCCCAGCTCTACTGCGCCCTTGTCGGCCGCTTTTTCGCTGACCTGCAGCCGTTTGTAGTGGTTGTAAACAGCTACTGAGAGAATGCGCTTGGCGCGCTCCTGGCCAATAACGTACTCGTCGAGAATATTTTTGATTTCTGTGGGTACCGGGAGCCTGTCTGGGCTGCTGTCAGCTTCGACAACCTGAGTCTCTTCGGAGATGATGTCATTGCAGAGATCGACGCACTCATCGCATATATACACCGACGGGCCGGCAATCAGACGACGAACTTCGTTCTGATTTTTGCCGCAGAAGGAACAGAAAAGTAGCTTTCCGCCGTCTCCCAATGTGTCACTATCACTCATTTCTCTCTCCTGCCAACCCTACAAAATCCTTACAAAACAGAAGGTTATAGGCAATATCTAATAATATAAGTCAGAAGACTAACGCCTCTACCCTCTTTTGTCCAGCACCTCATCTATAAGCCCGTATTCTCTGGATTCCTCGGCACTCATAAAGTTATCGCGCTCGGTATCTTCTGCTATCTTATCGACCGTTTGGCCCGTATGTTTAGCCATCAGGTCGTTTAGGCGCTTCTTGATCTTGAGGATTTCTTGAGACTGGATATGTATATCTGTTGCCTGGCCCTGGGCACCACCGCTGGGCTGGTGAATCATGGTACGGGAA
Organism: Porticoccaceae bacterium UBA2002; assembly: GCA_002334915.1. Taxonomy (GTDB): domain Bacteria; phylum Pseudomonadota; class Gammaproteobacteria; order Pseudomonadales; family Porticoccaceae; genus HTCC2207. The sequence continues at coordinate 3,243 of DDCQ01000008.1, read as the reverse complement.
TTGGGCAGACAGTAGCGCTTGCCCTCGGCGCCGGCGGTGAGCAGAAAGGCTCCCATAGAGGCAGCCTGGCCTATACACATGGTGCTGACATCCGGCTTGATAAACTGCATGGTGTCGTAGATAGATAGCCCGGCCGTTACAGAACCGCCGGGAGAATTAATGTACAGGTGGATGTCTTTATCGGGATTTTCCGACTCGAGAAACAGCATCTGGGCCACAATCAGGTTGGCCATATGATCTTCTACCTGACCCACCAGGAAAATAACTCGCTCTTTTAAGAGTCTTGAGTAGATATCATAGGCGCGCTCGCCTCTTGAACTCTGCTCAACGACCATGGGTACCAAGCCGCTGGCTTCCACATCTGGAACCAGGTTTTGACCTGTTGGCGGTTGAAAAATCATTGCGTCCTCGCTTATTTGATTGCTAATTGAAGGGGTATCCTAGCCTTTAAACAACAGCCTGTATACGCGGGCAGCGGGTAAGCTGGATGACCAGCTTACCATCGGCAGAACCTATGCTTCAGTACCTGGCTCGGGGTCTGGCTTAACGGCTTCTTCGTACGGCAGTGTTTCTTCTTTTACCTTGGCTTTAGATAGCACCAGCTCAGTCACCTGGTCTTCCAGAACCACAGCTTCAACAGAACTGAGAAGCTCAGGCTTACTGTAATAATAGTCCACAACTTCCTGAGGCTGCTCGTAGGTTGATGCAATTTCATCAACACGGGCTCGAACAGCTGTTTCGTCTGGGGACAGTTCTTCAACCTTAACCACCTCAGATACAATAACGCCGAGTGCGGCGCGGCGCTGTGCTTTGTCTTTAAACATATCATCGGGCAACATGCTCAGGTCGATCTGCTGACCTCCACCAAACTGCTGCACCATCTGCTGCTTGAGCTGGGTTATTTCATTGCTGATAAGGGCTTCTGGAACATCGACCTTGTTGAGTTCGAACAGCTGGTCCATCACGCGGTTCTTAATCTTGCCGCGGATAGCATTGCGCAGCTCTCGCTCCATATTGCCCTGAACCTCTTCGCGGAATTTTTCTTCGCCGCCCTCTTCCACACCGTAGAGCTTAAAGAAGTCATCATTCATCTCTGGCATCTGTTTAACAGAGACTGAATTAACTTTGACGGCAAACTGCACGGCTTTGCCTTTAAGTTCTTCGGAGTGGTAGTCCTTGGGGAATTTTAGCTTGAGTACAGTTTCATCACCGGCGCTGACGCCGATCAGACCCTTTTCGAACCCGGGAATCATGCTATCGGAGCCCAGAACCAGGTCCTGGCCTTCGGCGCTGCCGCCGGCAAACTCTTCTTTTTTGTGGGTGCCGACAAAGTCGATATTGACCTGGTCACCATCTTCAGCTGCTTTCTCGGTGACTTCAAATGTCGCCTGCTGATTGCGCAGCACGTCGATCATTGTCTCTACGTCTTCTGCGTTTACATCGGAAACCGGGCGAGAGACCTTAACTTTGCTTAAGTCTGCGAGCTTAACTTCGGGATACACCTCGAAGATTGCAGTGTACTCAAGATCCTTGCCTTCGCTCTCGCTGATATCGTCGATGCGCGGCTGACCTACGGGACGCAACTCTTCTTGCTGTATGGCTTCGTAAAAGCTTGAATTGACAACCTCGCCAACCACTTCTTGACGCACGCCAGCACCAAATTGCTGCTTAACCACTTTCAGGGGAACCTTTCCTTTACGGAAGCCTTTGATAGAGACGGTCTTGGTGGCTTTTTGTAAACGAACGATTACTTCTTGATCAATTTTGTCGGCAGGCACGCCAATCTTAAGCTGACGCTCTAGACCTTTGCTCGACTCAATAGAAACCTGCATGGGTTATCCTCTTGAAATACATAAATTATGGTGCGAGTGGAGAGACTCGAACTCTCACATCCTAAGACACTAGAACCTAAATCTAGCGCGTCTACCAATTCCGCCACACTCGCATAATCTGTTTTTTGACCCTCATTTTCGCCTTAACCCGACGGCGATTACTGGCCGCTGGTATAGCTGGTCAAAAAGGGCGGCAAGTTTGCCACAGCACCCTTAAATCGGCAACCACTTAGACAATGTTTCAGGCGCTATTTTAGTGCAAATAGCCTATCTGACCCGCTGGTTTAAAAATCCACTGTGAAACTCCCGCAAAAGAAGTTCGGAAGCGCCCCTCAAGTTGATCTATGCTTTTACCTGCAAAACCTTAAAATAACCTGGTTAGGAGTTAGAACATGAAACAGAGTTACATAGTACTTATTGCAGTAATGGTCGCACTGGGCCTCAGCGCCTGTGATAGCGGCGACCCCACCGTTGAAGACGCAACAGCCGCTGCTGAAGCCGCGGCCTCAGAAACTATGGAGACCAGTGAAGAGGCCACAGAATCCGCCATGGGCGCTATAGATGGTGCTGTAGAGGCCATGACTGAAGCTGGTGAGGAAGCCATGGACGATGCAGCCGATATGTTAGAGGATATAACCACTGAATAGGCTCTGCCCGACTAACAAGTATAATTACAAGCCTGAGCTGATTTGACTCAGGCACAAATAACCACACAGCGGCAGGAATGGGTACTTCATTGTTACCGGCTACATAGAGAGCGTCAGTGTTGGTAGTACCTATATCAAAGTGCTTCTTCATAAAGCCTTTGTACCAATCGCTCATTGAGCCAAAAATCGCCATTTCGGTCAGCTCAAAGCCCAGGGTGATTTTGTCAGCAATAACATCCAGCAAAGAAAACCCACCGGTATCTGTCCAAATCAACACCTTAGTGCCGTCAGGCACAGGCGCGTGCTTACCCCAGATGCCGACATCAGAGATTTTCTTGGCTGAGTCAAAAACAAAGCCTAGCACCTCATTCTCCTGCATATTGTCATCTCCAGCGGTGCTTGTTAATCCGTCTGCACTGTAACACTTGTTGGTGGCTTTGGTCCCAAAATCATCAGCTTTTACGGATCCTTTACACACACCCAACCCAGACATAGTACCAGCATCCAGATAGGCGTTAGCACGCTTATACGAGGGATCGTCGTCCGGTGCCATACCGTCAACCAATAAAGCACCGTAGACAGACAAATCACCAAACACCAATGGCTGCCCACCGCGCTCATGCTCATCGGCGTCAAAATCATAAGTATAAGTATAGGTGGCGGCCATGGATAAGCTGGCCATTGAGAACATAACTACACCTGCAAGTGACTGCAGTAATTTTGATAGATTCCTATTCATATTCAAGCTCCTAAAAACTCCTAAA
>DDCQ01000026.1 GCA_002334915.1 Porticoccaceae bacterium UBA2002 | reverse complement strand
CCATACATGACCAGATATACTGGCCTGTATGGGTATTTACTAGGTACTTAGTGTTGCGAAGTGTTTCCTAGATCACTTGTTTGGTGGAGGCGGCGGGAATTGAACCCGCGTCCGCCAGTCCGCTGCCTACGGCTCTACATGCTTAGTTCAGTCTTTAATTTTAGGGCGCTGCAACCCGACTGACAGGGCGCACAACGCACGATTTCGGTAAATTTTTAGTGAATCCGCCCCGAACAAGCTTCATCACGATCTTATGAGATATGACGCCTGAGCGTTATCTCTCCCGAGGGATGTCAAACTCTGGACGCATAAGCACGGCTCCAGTCAGATGGCACTACACTGGGGTTTAAGCAGCTAGTGCGTAGTTGTCGTCGTTGGCAACTATAAGTTTGCGACTTTGGATTAACGAGATTGGTCACCATCTCGGCATGCACCGGAGGTTTTGTAACCGTCGTCGAATCCAAAACGCCCCCAGAGGACGGCGATTCTAACACAGTCCTCAGCAACAGGAACTGACTTTGATCAAAACAATTTAACCGTCGAATTTGCCCTTGGAATGCCCTAGAATCATCGGCTGGATAAAATAATATCAGGAATACAGTAATGCAAAGAGGTGAGTTCTCATCAAGGCTGGCGTTTATTTTTGCCGCCTCTGGCTCTGCCGTTGGGTTGGGCAATATCTGGGGCTTCCCCACCAATGCCGCTGAAAATGGCGGCGCTGCATTCCTGATAATGTATCTGATTCTGGCCTTTTTACTGGCCTACCCGGCGATGATGGCGGAGTTGATTATTGGTCGTCACACTCGCGCCAATATGGTCAATGCTCTGCAAGCTATATCTCCCGGGCAAACCGCCAAGACTATCGGCAAGTTGACCGGTATTGCCGGCATGGTTACGGCAGGGCTGATCTTGAGCTTTTACAGCATTGTGGCGGGCTGGATGATTGCCTTTATGCTTGAGCCTGCAGCTTCAGTGCTGGGTCTGGCATCTATGGGCAATTGGCTGACAGAATTTAGTTTGGTGCGCAATATTGGTTTTGCGGCGTTCTTTATACTACTAACTGTGCTAATTATTAGTGCTGGTGTTGTACAGGGTATTGAGAGGTGGTCCAGCCGCCTTATGCCTTCTTTATTTCTATTGATGGGCGCGCTGATTATCTATGTGCTAACCCAAGAAGGTGCCATGGAGGGACTTAAGCATTATCTGGTGCCGGACTTTTCTCAAATCACCAATCCTAAGCTAATTGTCAGCGCCATGGGCCAGGCATTTTTCTCTATGTCTCTGGGTGTGGGTACCATGCTGGTCTATGGCTCCTATATCCGTGCTGATGAAAATCTGCCCACCGTTGGGGCGCTGGTCACTTTGACTGACACTTCCGTTGCATTTTTAGCCGGACTGCTGGTGTTACCGGCTATTTTTGTGGCGCAGAATCTGGGTGTGACTATTTATGCCGAGAGCGGCAATTTAATTGCCGGGCCAGACTTGATTTTTCAGGTGTTGCCGGCTCTATTTGACGGCATGGGTGCCACTGGGTTGCTGGTGGGCCTGGCTTTCTTTGTGCTGATGTCTATTGCCGCGGTTACTTCATCGATTTCTATGCTTGAGGTGCCGGTGTCCTACGCGGTGGAAGCCCATAAGGTCAACCGCCACAAGGCAACCTGGCTGGTGGGTTTGGCGATATTTGCAATTAGCGCCACGATTTGTCTCAACTTTGAGTCTCTATTTGGCTTGGTAATTACCATGACTACTGAGCGAGCGCAGCCTCTGCTAAGCATGATGCTGTGTATCTTTGCGGGCTGGATTTTCTATCGCAACAATATTCTTGAGGAACTCAAGAGCGGCAGCCCTAACATCGAACAGGGCTTGTTTTGGAAGATTTGGCCGCTGTATGTAAAGTTCTTTTGTCCGGCGTTGATCCTACTCACCTTTGCCCAGGGTTTTTCCTAAAGCAACCGACTGTTCTTGGAAAACTGACTGCGCAAAAACTCCATCTGGTCTCCCCGAATACGGCGGCTGTTAAGCAGCGCTAAATACTCTGCATTATTAGGTTTAAATGGCAGTGCCACTAGCTCCATACCGGCCTCTTCTGGCGTCCTGTTGGCTTTGTGCTGGTTGCAGCGGCGGCAGGCGGCCACTACATTTTCCCAGCGGTCTGCACCTGCTCTTGAGACCGGTTGAATATGATCTCTGGTGAGCTGGATACTGGCAAACTCTCTGGCGCAATACATGCAGATATGGCCATCCCGTGCAAATAGCGTGGGGTTATTTAGCGGGTAATTTGAGCGTGGTCTGGCCAGCTGTTCACCACCACAGGCAATAATGCTGGGTAGCTCCACCACTGACCTATTGCCCGTTAGCCTGCAAATGCCACCATGCACCTTGCGCACCGTATCCCCCAAAGTCCAGACCACCAGGTCACGGGCGTAGATACAGACTGCCTCCTCCCAGTTAAGCCAGTCAATGGGTTGCCCCGCTAGATTAAGTCGCAATATTTTGGTTTGCACTGAGTTTTAGCTCCTCTGAAGACAAAAAACCCCATCGCCAGAGGCGACAGGGTTATAGAATTTGGTAATGCCATTAAACACAGGAGAGGCTGCTAGTCGCAAAGCCCTCGGGGCTTTGCGGGTTACTTTGGCTATTGTTGGTCTATTAAATAAAAGTCTGAAGACTAGATGCTCCCAGCTATTTAAACCTGAGGTTTTGGCTAACCTTAAATAAAAAGTAGCCTCAACCCATGCTGTTTATTTTGAACAGGCAATCTAGGCCTGTCAATCCGTAATAGCTATTGTATTACGGGTAAATATAGAACGAATGCAGCAGCCAAACGCGCAATTTATCTGTGCTCTGGCAATTGACCAATATGTCTGGGTTGGTTAGGGTGGTGGGTCAGTTTTACCGACTTTTTACAGTGAGTTTTTATTGTGGCAACAGAAAAAAAAGCAGTGGATTTTGAACAGCAACTGGAAAATCTTGAAGCGTTGGTTGAGTCTTTGGAAGGTGGCAGTCTCAGCCTTGAAGATTCACTCAAATCCTTTGAGCAGGGTATTAAGGTAGCCCGAGAATGTCAGGCTGCACTAAAACAGGCGGAGCAGAAAGTGGAGTTGCTGACACGCCAGGGTGAGGAACTGGTGAGTCAGCCCTTTGGGGCGGATGACTAAGGCTTTATATGCCCAATAACCTTAACCATCTTCTGGCCGTCTACTGCAACCAGGTCGACGCTCAGTTGGAGCAAATACTGCCGCAAGCCCATGGCCCTGCGGAGGCTCTTTTTGCGGCCATGCGCTACTCAGTTTTTAATGGCGGTAAACGCCTGCGCCCGGCTCTGTGTTTTGCGGCAGCTGAGGCGGTTGCCCACAGCGATAGCAATACTGCCAAAGTGGCGGCGGCACTGGAAATGATTCATGCTTATTCGCTGATTCATGATGACCTGCCCGCTATGGATGATGATGACCTGCGGCGCGGCAAACCCACCTGCCATATTCAGTTTGATGAAGCCACAGCTATTTTGGCCGGTGATGGCCTGCAGTCTCTGGCATTTCAGCAGCTGACCGAACTCAGCGATATACCCGCTGAGCGAACAGTGAAACTGCTGTCTATGCTGGCCGGCTACAGTGGCTGCAGCGGCATGGTGACCGGGCAGGCTATAGATTTGGCGGCTACTGGCCAGGAGCTGAGCTTGCAGCAATTAAAAACCATGCACAGGCACAAGACCGGTGCCCTGATAGAGGCCGCCGTGTTAATGGGCGCCATCACCACAGGTGAAGCCACAGAGCAGCAACTATCTGTACTCAAGAATTTCGCTGCCAATATTGGTCTGGCCTTTCAGATTCAGGACGATATTCTCGATGTTGAGAGTTCTACAGAGCAGCTGGGAAAGCAGCAGGGCTCGGACGCCTTAAATAAAAAATCCACATACACCTCAATTATGGGGCTGGACGAGGCGCGCTCCGAAGCGGCGGCGCTGTACCAAAACAGCATGACCAGCCTGGATATCTTTGGCGAGCGCGCAGACCCGCTGCGACAGCTAGCCAGTTTTATTGTGAATCGGGCTTATTAACCGGGCTAATTGGTGTAATATCCCCTTTCGATAAAAGATACAGTTGCTATGCCAAAAACATTTACAGATATTCCCCTCAGCCGACCAGATACGCCGCTATTGGATAGCGTTGATGCACCTGCAGATCTGCGCCAGTTTGACGAGGATGAACTGTTACAGCTAACCGATGAGCTGCGCGCTTTTATGCTGTTCTGCGTGGGCAAGACCGGCGGTCACTTTGGCGCCGGGCTAGGTGTGGCCGAGTTAACTGTTGCCCTGCACTATATTTTTGATACTCCCAATGATCGCCTGGTCTGGGATGTTGGTCACCAGACCTATCCCCATAAAATACTCACTGGTCGCCGCGAGCAGATGCTGAGTATGCGCCAAAAGGATGGATTGTCGGGGTTTCCCAAGCGCTCTGAGAGTGAGTACGACACCTTTGGTGTAGGCCATTCAAGCACCTCTATCAGTGCCGCACTGGGCATGGCTATGGCCTCCCACCAGCTGGGAGAAGAGCGCCGAACTGTTGCCGTAATGGGAGATGGTGCCATGACCGCTGGCATGGCATTTGAAGCGATTAATCACGCGGCCCATGTGGATAAAAAGCTACTGGTGGTGCTCAACGACAATCAAATGTCGATTTCTCGCAATTCAGGCGGGCTATCCACCTACTT
>DDCQ01000038.1 GCA_002334915.1 Porticoccaceae bacterium UBA2002 | reverse complement strand
TTGTTACGCGCCAACACTTGGAGCTACAACAAAGATCAGGTACATCGCAATACCAACGCCAATAATTGGCACAGCATCGATCAGACCAGCAAGCAGGAACATTTTACCCTGAAGCATTGGGCCCAACTCTGGCTGACGAGCAGTTCCTTCAATAAGTTTTCCGCCCAGCAGACCCATACCAACAGCTGCCCCTAGTGCGCCCAATCCGAGCATAATTGCCGCAGCAATGATTACAAGTTCCATCGTAGACTCCCGATTTTAGTGATTAATTAATAAAAAAATTTAAAGTGAATTTAGTGATCTTCATGCGCCATACTTAGATAGACAACAGTGAGAACCATGAAAATAAATGCCTGCAGGGTGATAACCAGGATATGGAATACAGCCCATCCCCATTGCATTAGCCCGCCACCCAGAGCTGTCAATCCGCCACCCAGAGCCATAAAGACCATGCATAGCAGAACAGTTTTGCCCGTAGATATTTTGCCTTTAAGATTTAGCCCGCAGACCGTGCAGACTAAAATAAAGATAACCAACCAGAATAGAGCGCTGGTTTGCTCTCCAAAAATTTGTGCGTGGAGGCCACCGCCAATAAGGCCGGCACCAGCACCGGCAGCAAACATGGTTGCAATCAGAATAAATATCATCTCGCCAGCATACATGTTGCCGAACAATCGAAGGCCCAGTGAAAACGGTTTGGCCAACAAGCCAACAGTTTCCATAAACAGGTTGATTGGGATAAAGCCCCAGTGATTAAACGGGTGCATGGTCAACTCGCTGATAAAGCCAGTGCCTTTTATTTTGATTGAGTAGTAGAGCATCAGGATAAATACACCCAACGCCATTCCCAGAGTGATATTGGGATCTGTTGATGGGACAATTTTCTGGTAGTTCACTCCAGCCAACATCAATAGCTCAGGTACCAGATCCACAGGAAGCAGATCCATTAGGTTCATCAGGAAAATCCACACAAAAATAGTCAGCGCCAGGGGTGCAACCATCTTGTTGCGGCCATGGAAGCTATCTTTAACAGCGCCATCAATAAACTCAACTATCAGCTCGACAAAGTTAAGCACGCCAGAGGGTACACCTGTTGTAGCGCGCTTAGCAGCTGTGCGGAACAGCAGACAAAACATAATGCCAAGCCCAATCGACCAGGCCATGGAATCTACATGGATAGCCATAAAGCCCATCTCTGCAGCTTCTTCAGCACCATGGGCAAAGCTCCAACCATTTTCAGGATGATTGCCATAAACCAAATTGGTTAGATGGTGCTGAATATATTCAGTTGTACTTGCGGGGTTTTCGCCTGCCATGTATTTCAACTCTCGTTAAATCAGTGCAATTCTAAACCTGAGCCCAGGCCTGTTTTAGCTGTGGCTCTGTGAGCAGAATTTCTGCACAGTATTTAGTATTAATTTTTCAGTATTCTTACCGTAATAAACCACTGCAGCGGTATCATTAGGGTAAATGCACTAAAAAAGGCCAAAAAATTCAGCTGTTTCCAAATTATAAAGGTGGTAATAAACAGCGCTGCTGTCAGAACCACCTTTCCGGACTCGCCCCAATACATGGCACGAACTATTTTACCCACCTGTCTTGCACCGGTGTACCTATAAGCCTGCCGCGCAAACCAAGCCTGGGGGCCTATTTGAATAAGGCCTCCCAATAAAATGGAGCTGGCTAGAATTTTGTCGAAGCCGGCTACCATCCCGCAAAAGGATAGCAGGATCAACAACTGGTACAACGCGACTTTGTACAGCGGCGGTGTAGAAATGGTAGTCATTAGCGGCCACCTTTTTCTGCCTGGTTCCATTTCCGCAACAAAGTAAATCGGCCTACCTCGAACGGACCGGCATTATAGGTATAGTGTTAGGGATATTCAACTCGCTTTGGAAGGTATATTGCGGCGATTGCTTGGGGCAATAACCTTTGGACCCAAGCTTATTTTAAATGAGCGAGGATTCCATCAAGCTCATCGACGCTGTTGTACTTGAAAACCAACTTGCCAGCACCTTTGGCACTGTGCTGGATGCTGACCACGGCGCCGAGTTTTTCGGACAGCTCTTCCTGCAAGCGCATGATGTCTGGATTAGCGGTCTGTGGGTTGGGGGTCGCTGTATCAGTGTTTTGCAGTTTTTTGACCAGAGCCTCTGTCTGGCGCACGGTCATAGCATTGGCGGCAACTGTTCTTGCTGCGCCAATTTGGGCGTTGCCTTCAAGGCCGAGAAGACATTTAGCATGGCCCAACTCCAGTTCGCCGCGCTCCAACTGTTCCTGGACCGCTTTTTCCAATGTGGCGAGGCGCATCAGATTGGTAACCGCAGACCTGGATTTACCCACCGAGTCTGCCACCTGCTGCTGGGTGAGGTTAAATTCATCCTGCAGCCGAATTAATGCCAGGCTCTCCTCCATTGCGTTGAGGTCTTCACGCTGAATATTCTCAATAAGAGCCATGGCAATGGTGGCTTCGTCTGTAACCTCCCGCACAATGGCAGGGATAGTATCCAGTCCGGCCTGCTGAGTTGCTCGCCAGCGGCGCTCACCGGCTATAATTTCATACTTATTGTCACCTTTGGGGCGGACAATAATCGGCTGCATAACACCCTGGGTAGTAATTGAGTCGGCCAGCTCTTGCAGGGCCTCTGGATTCATATCTCGCCGAGGCTGGTACTGGCCTGGCTGCAGAAATTCCACTGGTAAGTTTTTAAGGGTACCGTCTGACGGCAGAACAACGTCAACTAAAGCCTGTTTGGTCGACTCGCTGGAGGGGTCAAAAACAGCTTCATCCTGAAGTCCCTCTGCATCCTCTGATATTCCCAGAAGTGCATCCAATCCTTTGCCAAGACTCTGTCGTTTTGCTGCCATCTATTTTCTTCCTGCTGCCTGTGGTTTCGGCGTCTGTGATGCCTTTTCCTGTCTAAGAATCTCACCAGCCAGCGCCAGGTAAGCGACAGATCCCTTTGAATTTCTATCATAGGCCAATGCTGGCTTACCGTGACTGGGGGCCTCTGCCAATCTAACATTGCGCGGGATACTCACCCTGTAGACTCGGTCACCAAAGTACTTTCTTAGCTGTGCCGATACCGCATTGGTCAAACTGCTCCGCGGGTCGTACATGGTTCGCAATATACCTTCGATACGCAGTCTCGGGTTAATTAACTTGGCAATCTGGCGAATGGTGTTGTTTAGGGCCGACAGGCCTTCAAGTGCATAATACTCGCACTGCATAGGTATCAGAACACCATCGCTGGCCACTAACGCATTGACGGTCAACATATTTAAAGAAGGTGGGCAGTCAATAATGACATAGTCATAGTTGGCTTCAACCCGTTTAATGGCGTGACGCAAGCGGCTCTCTCGGCCAATCTCCTGCATCAACTCTACTTCAGCCGCCACCAGGTCTCCATTGGCAGGCAAAAGGTGATACTTACCCTGTTCGGCGGTAACAATAACATCCTCTATGGCGTTTTTTTCAGTTAAAACATGGTAGACGCTGCGTTTGCACTCTGCTTTGTTGACGCCAGAGCCCATGGTGGCATTACCCTGGGGATCTATATCCACCAGCAGTACGCGTTTTTTGTAGGCGGCAAGAGAGGCCGCCAAATTGACGCTAGTGGTGGTTTTTCCAACACCGCCTTTTTGATT
>DDCQ01000060.1:4871-5115 GCA_002334915.1 Porticoccaceae bacterium UBA2002 | reverse complement strand
GAGGCAATAGAGCGCCAGGTGCTGCGCAGCATAATTTCACTGTGGGGCGCTCTAAAGAAGCCGTGGTAATGGCCCTTGGGGTTAATCAAAACCAGTTGGGTACTGTGGTCAACAGTGTAATCGTCACCCTCTAATGGCACTTTGTTATAAGCTACATTGATTTCAGCGGTCAGGCGGCGAATCAGATGCTTATTGCCCGTAACGCCAATAAATTCTTTATTGAAGTAGGGCACATACTCGGCCA
>DDCQ01000060.1:2308-4859 GCA_002334915.1 Porticoccaceae bacterium UBA2002 | reverse complement strand
CGCTCTTTTTCGCTGTCTTTCATTTTGCTGTAAGTGTCGTTGAGAATTGCCAATGTAGTTGGGCAGATATCCGGGCAGTTGGTAAAGCCAAAGAAGACGATGGTCCAGATGTCCTGCATGCGAGCAATATTAAATGTTTCACCGCGGTGGTCTAGCAACTCAAAGTCACTGAAGATTCTCGGCTGATCCAAAACAACGGCGCCATTCACCCGCAGTTGCTCATTGTTCATGATAACAGGCTGGCTCATGCGCCAGATAAAGCCGTAGATCACCAGCAGAATAAAGGCTAGTACGATGGCAATGGTGCGTCTAATTCCGGCTTGCTGTGTCATATTGTCGATCCAGTAAAATTGTCGCTGTAGAATTTTGGCTTTAGGCCGGCGGCTGCAGTTAGCCCCAAGCTAGATATATAGCACCTTGTCGATAAGGTAGTGGTCAAGCAACATCAGGGCAAACAGTACCATCAGGTAAATAATCGAAAACCTGAAGGTTTTCATACCACTGTCTTTATCGAACCACATAAAGAATGCCCAGTATAAAAAGCGGCCTCCCAACAATAATGAGCCGGCCAGGTAGAGTAGGCCAAACATGCCTGTCAGGTAGGGCAATGTGGTAATTACCATCAGCATCACTGTATACAGCAGGATATTGATCTTGGTGTATTTTTCACCATGGGTGACCGGCAGCATGGGAATATTGGCCTTGGCATATTCCTCTTTGCGATGTATTGCCAGGGCCCAAAAGTGTGGCGGAGTCCAGGCGAAAATAATCAGCACCAGCAGCAGGGCATTGTGATGGATTTCACCGGTGACAGCGACCCAGCCCAGCAGAGGCGGTGCGGCGCCTGCCAGACCCCCAATCACAATATTCTGTGGGGTGGCACGCTTGAGAAACATGGTGTAGACAAAGGCATAGCCCACTGAGGACGCCAGTGTTAGCCAGGCGGTGAGAATATTGGTAAAAACCAGCAGGATAACCATGCCAGCCAGGCCGGTAAGCAGCGCAAATATTACCGCCTGTTGGGGCTGCAAGCGGCCCTGAGCTATGGGCCGATTGGCGGTACGGGCCATTTTATCGTCCACATTGCGGTCGACAATATGGTTGACCGCTGCTGCGGAACCGGCACAGAGGGCGATACCCAGATTGCCAAACACCAGTATCTGCATTGGCACGGTCTGGTCTGTGGCCAACAGCATGCCGATGACTGAGGTCAGTATCATCAGGGCGACCACATTGGGCTTGCAAAGCTCTAGGTAGTCGCGCCAGGTTACTGCTGTGCTGGTATCAATACTGGACATGCTGTTTATTCCAAAGGACTCAGTGTTTATCTGTTCGGCGAGTATTTTAGCAGATGTTTTAGATCTTCCAGCAATCCGCCGCCATCATGCTGCTGGGTATAAAATAAAACTGCCTGATAGTTCGGCGTCACCACAAAATATCTGGTATCGCGCATATCCCAGTCCGCAGAGCTGCCCTGCAAGACGGCGCTCAGCGCCTGGTTTTCAATTGGGTGAATCGTCAGGTAGGGGTGCACAGCCTTAAGCTCTTCTAAATCTATAATGTCCAGGTCAGCACTGGAGGGAAGATAGATGCGCTCTAGGCGACCGCTGGATTTGCCCAGCAGCATATGAATCTGGCGGCTGTTGATCAGCACATCCTGGCAGCCCTGGTTACAGCCTTCGCCGCCCACCGCCACAACTTTCCATTTGGGCACTTCGCCCTGAGGAATTGAGGCTAGCAGGGGGCTCATATCCACGGTGGGGCTAACTATCTCGCCCTGATTGGTGGTTCCCATGCGCTCCATCATTGCCAGACGCTGTTCTTCGGTTTTGGGAACCATTAAAAACCCGGCCAAAATAACCCCGAAGACCACTATCAGCATTAGCCAAATCTGATATTGGAAACTGCGTTGCTTAGCCGTTATTTCTGTCTGTTCTGTCATTGTTTTTCAATCCTGTGTTGGCGCCTGCTTAATTAGCAGAGCGCTGTTTTAACCATTCCACCAGATTAGAGTTGGCAATAAGAGTCATCAGTAATAGCACCAGCGCCATCACAAACCACTGCACCGCGTAGCCGGTATGCTTGGCTGGCTGCACTGAAACTGCAGCCCAGCCAGTTTGCAGGGCCCCCGGGCTGTCCTGATCCAGGCGCAGCTGATAGGCGAAGAACGCCTCGCCATACAATTCCTCAGCCCGGGCGGCAGACACCCAGCCCACACGAGTGGGCCATTCAGTGGCGCGACCAATACCATCATCAAGGCGGTAGCCACCCAGTGTCTGATACAGAGAGCCGCGCAACGGGGCTGTACCCATTAGGGACTCTACGTCTGGCAGCTTAGAGCGATCCAGTGAGGCTGGCACCCAGCCTCGATTAACCAATATTTTTTTACCCAGGCCCTCAACGGTCAGGGCCTCAAGTATTTCATAACCGGGCCGGCCATTCCTTACGCGATTGTCGAGAATCAGGCGACGATCCCCATCCAGCTGTCCCTGTAACCAGGCACTGCGGTACTGTAAGTTGTCCGCGGCGGCAAGATCCTGTACTGCCGCCG
>DDCQ01000060.1:0-2293 GCA_002334915.1 Porticoccaceae bacterium UBA2002 | reverse complement strand
ACAGGCACAGGCTCAACAGCAACAGTTTTTTGTTGGGCTGCCAGAGGAATCCCTGCGTAGAGTATTGGGGCTCAGTGATCATCTGTGTTTAAATTCCAACCTTTCTTAAGAGTGGTCAATCTTATGCTGTTAAAGACTATTATCGTAGTACTGTTTATTGCCGTGGTTATCAGCCTGTTTAGCGGGCTGAATTTTCTGGTTAAAGATCTGGGCAATTCCAAACGGCGCCTGCTCTTTGCCTTGGGCACACGCATTGTTCTGGCGGCGCTGCTATTGGGAACCATTGCTTACGGTACCTATACGGGGCAGCTTAGCAGTTCCGCTCCCTGGGATCGCAAGCTTCATCCTGAAGCTGTTAGAGAAAGCCCTCAACCTGCACCGCCAAGGCCAGCGCCCGGGAGAGAACCTCAGTAACTTTTTGCACAGATAAAAACGGCCAGGGGTTACCTGGCCGCATAGCAAGCTTTACTGATTGCTACGTAAGTATGTAGACAAATATAAACAGGCCTACCCAGACAACGTCGACAAAGTGCCAGTACCAAGACGCCGCTTCAAAACCAAACTGATCATCATGACTAAAATGTCCCTTGAGACCGCGCAGCCACTGTATCAATAGCATAATGGTACCCAGGGTAACGTGCATACCGTGGAATCCAGTCAGCATAAAGAATGTTGTTCCGTAAATGCCTGACTCCAGAGTCAGACCCAGCTCTTGATAGGCATGGATGTATTCTTCTGCTTGTAAAAACAAGAAGAAGATACCCAGAGCAACGGTAACACCCAACCATCTATTAAACTTCTTACGGTTGCCGTCTTTCAGTGCTACGTGAGCAATGTGAACTGTAAAGCTAGACGTCAGCAGGACAGCAGTATTCCAGAAAGGTAGCCAAGTGCCCCAATTAAGAATGCCGGGGTTGTTCATCGCTTCATCTGGCCCTTTAAACTGAGCAGCATCACCATTGACTGCCTGATCTGGGGTAATCATTGGCGGCCAGGTGGCTTCATAGCCAGGCCAGAGGTGGACAGCATTGGCCGCAGCCGCATCTGTTGGAGTGTCGTCAAACCAGCCGACCGCCGCTTCGCCGCCAATCCAGGAGTTCACCAGGACTCGAACATAGAACAGGGCCCCAAAGAAACAGGCAAAGAACATTACTTCTGAGAAAATAAACCACAGCATACCCAGTACGTAGGAATGCTTAAGCTGTGGACTGGCCAGGCCACGCATATTTTCGTCGATGACAATGCTCCACCATTTGTATAAAACAGCGGCCATAATCAGAGCTCCAACCAGGAAGATCGTGGCGCTGCCGCCCTCCAAAACCCATGAAGCTGCGCCATAAGCCATTACACCCATACCGGTTGCCGCAAAAATGGGCAACTTGCTCTGGTCGGGAACGTAATAAGTACCTTCAGTTGACATTGTTACTCTCCGTTTACTGTACTTGTGAGACCTGCGCTACAGCGCGATCTGTTATATCAAACATTGTGTAGGACAGGGTTACTGTATTAACACTGGCCGGTAAATCTGGATCTACTATAAATACCAACTCCAGCTCAGCGCTCTCGCCTGCAGCCAGAGGTTGGTTGTTAAAGCAGAAGCACTCGGTTTTATGGAAGTAGTCTGCAGCATTATTGGGCAGCACATTTGGAATGGCCTGACCCAACATATCTTGCCCGGTTCTGTTGTGGGCATAAAACACCACTGCGCGGGACTCGCCCGGATGAACCATCACTCGCTCTTCAATGGGATAGAAATCCCAGGGCATGGTTGCGTTATTGGTCGCAACAAACTGCACTTCTATATCTCTCGATCTGTCTACTTCTACTGCTACGGCTGTGTATGCACCATCTGTTTTACCGCCAATCCCTGTGATCTCACAAAACAGATCATAGAGCGGCGGTAATACAAATATTGCAAACATAAACATGGCGACGGCCAGGCCGGTCAGCTTGACCAGTAGCGAACGATTGTTAGGGCGCGCCGACATACTTATTCAGTCTCTTACTTAATTTTTGGTGGGGTAGCAAACGTGTGGTACGGCGCTGGTGTGGGCAATGTCCACTCCAGACCCTGAGCACCTTCCCAAACCTTAGGATCATTAGTGGGCTTACCCCAACCGATGGTGCGGATGACATTAAACAAGAACAGAATCTGTGCACCACCGTACATAAATGCACCTATGCTTGAGACCATGTTCCAGTCCGCAAACTGCAGACCATAATCGGCGTAACGACGTGGCATACCGGCCAGACCCAGGAAATGCTGAGGCATAAAGGTGATATTGAAACCAAT
>DDCQ01000079.1:18847-20006 GCA_002334915.1 Porticoccaceae bacterium UBA2002 | reverse complement strand
GAGAGATTCGCTCGACCCACAACCAGAATGTAGTGCTCGCCGATGTGGCCAAAGATGATTTATTTGAGCTTTGGCAACAGGCTAAGGCCGCTGGCCTGGCGACCCCCAATATAGGCACCATTAACGATATGATCTGCTGCCCGGGCGGCGACTACTGCTCGCTGGCCAATGCCAAGTCTATTCCGGTGGCAGAGGCTATTCAGCGCAAATTTGATGATCTGGACTATGTCTATGATCTGGGCAACCTGGAGCTGAATATCTCCGGCTGCATGAACGCCTGCGGCCATCATCATATCGGCCATATAGGTATTCTGGGTGTGGATAAAAAAGGTGAGGAATGGTACCAGATTCAGCTGGGAGGCAGCGCCAATAAGGCTGCAGCACTGGGCAAAGTACTGGGCCCCTCCCTGTCTCGGGATGCGGTGACAGATAGCGTCGAAAAATTGCTGGATGTCTATGTGGAGAACCGCATCGAAGGCGAGGCTTTCCTGGGAACATATCAGCGCATTGGTATAGAAAAGTTTAAGCAGAGGGTCTATGGCACAGCTTCTTAAAGACGGTCAGGTTACTGATAATACCTGGACCCTGGTGGCTGAGGATGCCGCGGAGCTCCCGGCTGGCGATATTCTGGTGCCTCTTAACCTGTGGCAACAACAGGGCAGCGAACTGGATCAGCACGGCGGTACTGTGGGTGTATGGCTAGTGGGCAATGAAGAAATCGAAACTGTGGCTGAGCTGCTGATAAAGGCACCTGTGGTCGCTATTAAATTTCCCAAGTTTGTCGATGGCCGCGGGTTCTCAATGGCGCGCCTGCTGCGCGAACGCTACGGCTATCAGGGCGAGATTCGCGCCATTGGCGAGATTATTCGCGATCAGTTATATTTGCTGCAGCGCTGCGGCTTTAATGCCTTTGAGTTTGGCGCTGAGGTTGATTTAGCCGAGGCCCGCAAGTCACTGGCAGACTTTTCCGACGCCTATCAGGTGGCAGTAGATCAGCCGGTACCCCTGTTTAAACGTCGCTAGGCAAATTCATGGAACATGATGTAATACAGACATTTTTCCTTATTTTTAGCGGCGCCGCTGCTCTGGCCTCTCTGGCTCTGGTGGGCCGCCAGCCGCTACTGGTAGCCTATATTGCTCTGGGCGCTATTCTTGGCCC
>DDCQ01000079.1:10449-18793 GCA_002334915.1 Porticoccaceae bacterium UBA2002 | reverse complement strand
CTGATCAGCTCCCTGCTTTTTGCCGCCGTCGGCTATGGCACTGCCTATCTGTTTAATTACTCCCACCTGGAATGCATGATTGTTGGCACCTCTATGATGTTTTCCAGCACCATTATAGGTATCAAACTGCTGCCCACCACAGTGCTGCACCACAAGCATTCTGGTGAACTTATGATTGGTATGCTGCTGATGCAGGATTTCCTGGCTATCTTTGTGCTGCTGGTGCTGATTTCAGGGGTGTCTGATTCCAACAGTGAAAACCTGATTACCTTCGGCAAAAGCCTTGTTGCCCTGCCTCTGCTGATTGGCGGTGCTGTACTGGCAGTTCGAATCATATTGCAGCCCCTGTTTGCGCGCTTTGACCGCATTGGCGAATATGTGTTTTTGCTGGCCATTGGCTGGTGTCTTGGCGTGGCCGAGCTGGCCGAGGTTATTGGTCTATCTCGAGAAATTGGTGCCTTTGTAGCCGGCATTTCCCTGGCTACCAGTCCCATTGCCCAGTATATAGCTCTGAATCTTAAGCCCCTGCGCGACTTTTTCTTGATTTTATTCTTCTTCTCTCTTGGCGGTGCCTTCGATCTGGCCCTGATACCTCACATTATAGTGCCGGCGCTGGTATTAGCTGCTGCTATGCTGTGCGTAAAACCGGTGATCTATAAATTCCTGCTGGCCAAAAGCGAGAGCAAAGCTCTGTCCTGGGATATTGGTTTTCGGCTGGGCCAAAATAGCGAATTCTCCCTGTTGATTGCCTATCTGGCCTTTAATACCCAGCTTATTGGCAATAATGCCTCGCATCTTATTCAGGCCGTCGCCATTATCACCTTCTTGGTATCCAGCTATATAGTGGTGTTTAACTTCCCCAGCCCTATCGCCATCAATAGCCGACTGCGTCGCGATTAGCATATTAGCCCTGCGGGTTGATTATTTTCTGCTATCCTCATATTGATCTATTAGTTAATGGACTATGACTCGAGATTTGAAATTGAGACTAAGAGTTGGCTTGTAAAGCAGAGACAAACAGGATGTCTAAAAATCATGAATCACACCTCCGCGGTACCGAGAGCCACCAGCGATATCAGCCTTGCCAATGAGCTGGGGCAGAGAACCATCACCCAGTACAGCATCAGTACCGATTTGGCCTCCGAACTGAGAGTCGGCACCCTCGCCTATGTCAGTATCCAGCAAGAATTTAACCGCATCAACAAGTCTATCAAGTCTGGCAACCCGCTGCAGATTGAGCGCATAGCGCCTCTGCTCAAGGCTCTGGTCGAGAGTATTATCCGCAACCCCGCCGCTGGTGTGTGGCTGGCCCGCCTTAAAAGCAAGAGCAGCTATGCCCACAGGCACTGTATTTCCTGCGCCATCCTGTGCGCAGTGATGGGCCGTCAGCTTGGCTTTGATAAGGAATCCATGTACAGACTCAGCCTGGCGGGGCTATTTATGGACAGTGGCAAGATGCTGTTGCCCGAGAGCCTGTTGCGCAAAACCGAGTCCCTGAGCCCTGAGGAGCAACAGGAGACCCAGCGCCATACAGAGCTGGGGCTCAATGCCGTGGCCAGTGCAGTGCTGCCAGAGGAGGTTCTGCAGGTGATCCGTCATCATCATGAACGCTTTGATGGCAGTGGCTACCCGGATCAACTTGTGGGCTCAGAGATTCCACTGTACGCGAGAATCGCCGGTATTGTGGACTGCTACGATGCCATGACCAGCCCCAGATACTATGCAACACCCATAGTCCATCCCGAGGCCATTATGAAACTGGCCGGCTGGCGCAAAACCCTGTTTCAGAAGGAACTGGTAGATACCTTTATACAGGCCATTGGCCTCTATCCCCCGGGCTCACTAGTGGAGCTGACCAGCGGCGAGGTAGCCGTGGTTAGCGACTTTAAGGTGGGTATGGGCAGAAAGCCGGAACTGACAGTTATTCTGGATGCCAACAAAAATCGCCTGTCGAGAAAGAAAGCCATCAAACTGACCGGCAAAGAGGGCAATATAGATATCGCCAAAAATCTGCCGCCGGATGCCTACAATCTGGACCCGGAGGCACTCTTTTAATAGAGCGTTTTAATAAAGAGATTTAATCAACGGCTTTAAACCTGCTTGTTAGTATCCTGAGTCAACCGCGTCCACCATTTAACCAGCAGTCGATCGGCACTCTCTTCCGCAGCTATACCCAGCTTCTCATGGAGCTTTTTCTTGTGCACATAGGCCACTTCGTAAACATCGGCCTCCTTGATGCGTGACACCAAATACTCGTCACTGGTCTGCACATCATCAACCATGGCCATTTCAAGGGCCTGAGACCCATACCAGGTCTCTCCTGTAGCAATTTTTTCTATATCCAGCTGGGGGCGTCTCGAGGATACGTGGGCCTTAAACAGTTTGTGCACATCTTCCAGATCCTCAACAAATTTCTTGCGGCCCTTGGGGGTATTCTCGCCAAACATGGTCATGGTGCGCTTGTATTTACCCGCAGTAAGAATCTCGTAGTCCACATCGTGCTTCTTTAGCACCTTATTAAAATTGGGTAACTGAGCTACCACGCCTATGGAGCCAATAATGGCAAAGGGCGCCGCCAATATCTTGTCGGCCACGCAGGCCATCATATAGCCGCCACTGGCCGCCACTTTGTCCACACAGACCGTCAGCGGTATCTGCGCCTTGCGAATACGGTCCAGCTGGCTGCTGGCCAAACCATAGCTGTGCACCATGCCACCGGGGCTCTCCAGCTTAACCAAAACCTCGTCATTGGCAGTGGCCTGGGTGAGAACTGCAGTTATCTCCTCGCGCAGATGGCTGGTGGCGGAGGCGCTGATATTGCCATTAAAGTTAAGTACAAACACCCGACTCCTGGCCTTGGCCTCCTCGCCATCGTCCGCCTCTTTGCTGGCTTTTTTGCTGTGCTTTTTATCCAGCTTGGCCTGTTTCTTTTTGGCCTTGTGGAGTTTCTTCTCCTCGGCTTTTTGCACCGCCTCATCCATGGTGGCTATCAGCATGGCTTCGCTCATATCATCAAACTGCTGATTGAGCGGGGTAATTTCCAAATGGCCTTTGTCGCCCTGCTTGCTCTTCTGGCTGGCACCAACCACCACAGAGACGACAATGACTACAGCAATCACTACAGTCGCCACCTTGGCCAAAAACAGCCCATATTCAGCTAAGAATTCCAAGTTTCACTCCAACAATATTCAAAAGGTAAATTATAGTTCAAATTGGTCGCAGCTACTGACGGGCCGCAGCCTCGTCGACAAAATGTTTGATCAGCCGGCCGGACATAATGGTGGGTGGCGGCACATAATGGGGTAGATCATCATAGCGGCACCAGTGGGCCTCACTGATCTCAACGCCGTCCACCACAATTTCATCAGTCACAGCATCGGCAATAAAGCCCAGCATGAGCTGCCCCGGGTAAGGCCAGGACTGGCTTCCCAGATAGCGGATATTGGTGATTTGCACACCAACCTCCTCGAAAACCTCGCGGTGCAGAGCCTGCTCTGCGCTCTCACCAGCCTCAATAAACCCAGCCAATGTGCTAAACATACCATCGGGCCAGCTTGGCTGACGCGCCAATAGACATTCGTCGCCGCGGGTGACCACCACAATAATACAGGGAGATATTCTAGGATAGTTATTGATATCGCAGGGCTCGCAGCGCATAGCATGCTCTGTGGCCGAGGAGTCCATCTGGGTGCCACAGCTGCCGCAGAACTGATGCTTATCCTGCCAATCAAGCAACTGCACAGCGCGACAGACCATAGTAAATTCTTCATCCCCAGACTTGGCCAGCAGGCCGCGCAGCTCCATCGCACTAAAATCAGAGGCCGCTCTGGCATCCTCAGACAGCGCCCAGACCTGACAGTCCACACCCTGCCACTGCCCCAGCAACAGCCGCCGCTCGCAAAAAAACTTTAGCTGGTCAGCCATCTCATGGCCAATTAGCACAGTCGAGCCTGGCTCAGCGCCATTGGGCACCAGTATTTCCCGGCCAACCACAGCCAGAATCCATTGCTTTTCGGTATTGAGAGGCTTGGGGTTGGCATGAAAGCCATTGACAATATGTGCGCTGGACAACGAGATAACACCTTCTATGTGGGCATTCTAATTGGCTATGATAAATGACTGCTGTTAGAACTCATATAGCTTGCAAACTGGCTGTGCTGCGGCTAAGGTTTGAGCCTGATTTCGGGCTAGTCTAACATGAATAAACGCGGTGGACTGCCCAGTCTGCAAGACAATTAAAACTATTGACATAAACTTGAGGGATACTTCATGACTCCAACTTTGCCACAGGCATTTAAAAAGAATTTTCTCGGCAACTCGCCCGGATGGTACGAGGCGGCAATTATTGCATTCTTAGTCCTAAACCCCATCTGCCTCTACCTCTTTGGCCCATTTGTGACTGGCTGGATTTTGATTGGAGAGTTTATTTTTACTCTGGCAATGGCCCTCAAGTGCTATCCCCTGCAACCGGGCGGCCTTCTGGCAATCGAAGCTATCGCATTAGGCATGGCCAGCCCCGAAGCTGTGTATCAGGAAACCGTCAGTAACTTCCCAGTGATCATGCTGCTGATGTTTATGGTTGCCGGCATCTACTTTATGCGCGACATACTGCTGTTTACCTTTACCAAGATTCTGCTCGGCGTTAAGTCCAAGACGGCTCTGTCGTTTTTATTCTGTTTCGCTGGTGCAGTATTATCCGCCTTCCTGGATGCACTCACGGTTACCGCGGTACTAATCACCATCTCAGTAGGCTTCTACTCGGTCTATCACAAGGTGGCATCAGGCAAGAAAATTGTCGATGAAGGTCATGACCATGCTAATGACCAGAGCCTGATCTCCAAACACCGTCAAGATCTCGAAGACTTCCGCGCCTTTTTGCGCAGCCTGATTATGCACGGTGCTGTTGGTACAGCCCTGGGCGGCGTAACCACTCTGGTAGGCGAGCCACAGAACCTGCTAATTGCAGAGCGTGCCGGTTGGGAGTTTATGGAATTCTTTATGCGCATGGCGCCAGTCACCATGCCAGTGTTTGTCTGTGGTCTGATCACCTGCATAGTGCTGGAGAAAATCAAGATTCTCGGCTACGGCGCCACCCTGCCCGACACTGTTCGCCAGGTGCTTAAAGAATCCAGCGACCATGAAGATTCAAAACGTACCCAGCAGGACAAAGCAGCCCTGATTACCCAGGCCATAGTAGCAGGTATTCTGGTGCTAGCCCTGGGCTTCCACGTAGCTGAAGTTGGCATTATTGGTCTGATGATTATTGTTCTGCTAACTGCCTTTAACGGCATCACAGAAGAGCACCGGATCGGCCATGCCTTTGAAGAGGCCCTGCCATTTACCGCTCTGCTAGTGGTATTCTTTGCCATTGTTGCGGTTATCCATGAGCAGCATCTGTTCTCTCCAGTGATTCACTGGGTACTGGCGATGGATGAATCTGTGCAGCCTGGCATGTTCTTCCTGGCCAATGGTCTGCTGTCGGCTATCAGTGATAATGTGTTTGTAGCCACGGTTTATATCAATGAGGTACGAGCTGTACTGGATGCTGGCGATATTAGCCGCGAGCACTTCGACAAGCTGGTAATTGCCATTAACACTGGTACTAACCTGCCAAGTGTTGCAACGCCAAACGGCCAGGCTGCTTTCCTGTTTCTGCTGACCTCTGCGCTGGCTCCGCTGATCCGACTGTCCTATATGCGCATGGTGATTATGGCTCTGCCGTACACTGTGGTACTGACAATAGTCGGACTGCTTGGTGTTCTATACAATATCTAGCAACCCCTAGTAAGCAAAAGGCCCGACTAGCAATAGCCGGGCCTTTTTTTATATCTTCAAAACAACTAGGCGTTGGATAAAATAACCTTACCCTTGGCTCGACGTTCGGAGATTGAGGCAAATGCCGCCTTATAGTCATCCAGAGAATAGACCTCGGTGACCAGAGGGGAGAACTTGCCACTATCAATCATCTCGATTAGCTCATCAAAGTTTTTGCGCGACTCCATGGGCGCACGAGCAGCCCAGGAACCCCAGAATACGCCAACCAGAGATGCACCTTTAAGCAAGGCTAGATTCAGTGGCATAGCAGGAATTGGACCAGAGGCAAAACCAATCACCAGAAAGCGACCATCCCAGGCTATTGCACGGAACGCCTGCTCGGAAAAATCACCGCCAACAGGATCATAGACAACATCCACACCTTTGCCACCAGTCAACTCTTTAACCTTGTCTTTCAGGTTCTCAGTGGAATAATTAATGCGCAAATCAGCGCCGGCCTCACAGGCAAAGTCCAGTTTCTCTTCAGAACTGGCCGCTGCAATAACAGTGGCACCCATGGCCTTGGCAATCTGAATAGTCGCAATACCCACACCGCCAGCAGCGCCCAATACCAGCAGAGTCTCGCCTGGCTGAATATTAGCCTGCTGCTTTAAGGCGTAGTAAGAAGTGCCATAGGTAATAGCAAAACCCGCCGCCTGCTCAAAGGACATGGTATTACCCATCTCAAAAGTGGTGTGTTCGCTAACCACACATTGCTCGGCAAAGGCACCAACCTGTGTTGTAGCTATCACCTTGTCGCCAACCTTGCGACTGGTAACACCCTCGCCTACGGCGCTGACTATGCCAGCTAATTCAGCACCGGGTATAAATGGCAGTTCGGGTTTAAACTGGTACTTGCCCTGTACCGTAAGCACATCGGGAAAGTTAACTCCCGTCGCCTTAATCTCCATCAGAATTTCCCCTTTGCCCGGGGCTGGTGTAGCCACCTCTTCCAGTGCCAGATTCTCCGTGGGGCCAAATTCCTTACAGACTAATGCTCTCATAATGATTTCCTGATTTTTTTATTTATTGTCAGTCAAGTAGGCCGCAGCTTTACCAACAAATTTATCGGTTTGCTGAAAAGCAGCCACCAGCATCTGCTGGCCTTCGGGGTTCTCAATAGCCTCGATATGGGCGCGGACATTTTCCGGGGTTTGCTGGTCCGGTGGCAGATAAATACCATCGGTCTCATAGATATGAGTGCGGGCATATCCGCCAGCACCGGCACAGAGAATGCTGCGATTGGGCGCATCCTTATCACAGAGTGTCAGTAGCCCTGCGGTTACCGATTCCACAGTCATAATATCTTGTTGCTCTTCGGTCACTAGCCCCTCGAGCATTCTAGTGCCAGCGGTGGGTGACAGGCAGTTCACTTTAATCTCGTACTTTTCGCCTTCAATGCACAATGTATTCATCAGCCCTACTACCGCCATTTTGGCCGCACCATAATTAGCCTGACCAAAATTGCCGTACATGCCGCTGGAGGACGTAGTCATTACAATGCGACCATAGCCCTGCTCGCGCATCAATTCCCAAACTGCTTTGGAGCAATTAGCTGAGCCCATCAGATGCACATCAACGAGCAGCTTAAAATCATCCATACCCATTTTGACAAAGCTTTTATCGCGCAGAATGCCGGCGTTATTAACCAGAATATCCACCCGGCCCCATTTCTCAACGGCCTGAGCAACCATGGCTTCGACTTCATCCATCTTTGCCACATTGGCGCCATTGGCAATGGCTTCACCGCCAGCGGCTTCAATCATAGCAACGGTTTCCATAGCAGCATCGCTTGAACCGCCCTCACCATTCACATTACCGCCAAGGTCATTGACCACCACCTTGGCACCACGGGCAGCCAGTGCCAGCGCATGAGAGCGCCCCAGGCCATTGCCTGAGCCTGTCACTATAGCTACCTGTCCATCGTATCGAATTGTCATTCGTCTCTCTCCTCTGAGATTAAAAAACCCAAGTTTATTTTAACGATATTGGTTAAGCTCCCGGCGCGCAATCACCATACGGTGAACTGCATCTGGGCCGTCGGCAAAACGCAGAGTGCGCTGATGACCATACCAGGTTACCAGAGGTGTATCCTGGGATATGCCAATACCACCGTGCATCTGCATGGCGTCATCGATAATCTTGAGGGCCATATTGGGCGCCGCTACCTTAATCATTGAGATAAAGGGCTGAGCCGCATCTGTGCCCTCGTGATCCATTAACCAGGCGGCTTTTAAGCACAGCAGTCTGGTCATTTCGATCTCGATACGTGCCTGAGCAATAATATCCACATTGCCACCCAATTTAGCCAGAGGTCGACCAAAGGCTTCGCGGGTCAATGAGCGTTCGCACATCAGCTTAAGAGCAGCTTCAGCCAGGCCGAGCGAGCGCATACAGTGATGAATACGGCCGGGCCCTAAACGGCCCTGAGCTACTTCAAAACCACGGCCTTCGCCGAGAATCATATTTTCTTTGGGTACACGCACATCGGTAAAGCGCATATGCATATGGCCATGGGGTGCATCGTCAT
>DDCQ01000079.1:4200-10358 GCA_002334915.1 Porticoccaceae bacterium UBA2002 | reverse complement strand
GGATCACCGGCACCGGATATCCAGATTTTCTCGCCGTTAAGTACCCATTCGTCGCCATCGGCAACACAGGACATCGAGATATTGGTGGCATCCGATGAGGCCACACTCGGCTCAGTCATGGCATAGGCCGAGCGAATCTCACCGGCCAGCAATGGTTTTAACCAGGTCTCTTTTTGCTCTTCAGTACAGTAGCGGGCCAATACTTCCATATTGCCCGTATCTGGCGCGGCACAGTTAAACACTTCCGGCGCAAGGTGAGAGCGACCAGTCTCCTGGGCTATATAGGCATACTCAACAGTATTTAACCCATGACCACCTTCAAAATGCGTAAGGAAGAAATTCCACAGATTCTTGGCTCTAGCCTTGGCTTTAAGTGTCTCTAAAATCTCAGTTTGCCGATCAGTATAAGTCCACCGGTCGCCCACGGAAACCTCGTCGTGAAACTCCTGCTCAAGAGGCAAAATCTCTGTATCAATAAAATGCGTAACTTCGTCAAGTATGGGTTTGACCTTGTCGCTAATACCTAAATCCATCGTTATCTTCCTCAATTGTTATTAATTGTTATTAATTTTTGCTCTCTCAATACCCGTTAAGTAGAGCGAAACGGTCCGTATGGTAACTGTTGTCACCAAACAATGTCTGGGCTGGGCGAGCACGTTTAATAAAGAAGCCAATTTCATATTCGTCTGTCATACCAATGCCCGCGTGCATCTGAATAGCTTCATTGGTCGCCAAATCAGCCACTTCGCTAAGCTTGGCTTTGGCAATACTGGCCATTGCTGGCGTTCGTATATCGCCTTCATCCATAGCCTGCAATGCTTTTAGCACCACTGACTTGCATAGCTCAATCTGGCTCCACCAGTCTGCGGCGCGATGCTGCAGTGCCTGAAATGAACCGATCAATACACCAAACTGTTTGCGCTCTTTAAGATACTGCAAGGTGCGGTCAAAGCTCTCCTGGGAAATGCCCAGCAACTCTGCCGCCAGAAATATATTGCCCGCATCCAGAGTGGCAGACAGAGCTCTAAAGCCCTTGCCCTCTTCACCCAACAGCGCGCTCTCGGCAACTTCAACATTATTAAAATTAATATTGGCATAGTTGCGACCATCGGTGGTTGCTGTGCGCTCGACCTCAACGCCAGCGGCAGTGCGATCAACAATAAACAGACTAATGCCTTTCATATCACCCGCTTCACCAGAGCTGCGCGCAGCCACAATTAATTTGTCCGCAGTACCACCGTCGGCAACAAAACGCTTGCTGCCATTCAGGCTGTAACCTGAACCCTGTTTGGTCGCCGCCATACTGATCTGAGCCGGTGCATGATGAGCGGTCTCATCCACTGCCAGTGCAGTGGTAATTTCACCGCCGGCAATAGCACCCAGCAATTCAGCCTTCTGTTCTTCGCTGCCCGCCTTATTAATTGCAGTCACCCCTAATATCCCAGTGGCAAATAGGGGGGAAGCCGTTAATGTGCGGCCGGTCTGCTCGACAATCTGACCCATACCCACATGACCAAATTCCAGGCCACCATAGGCTTCAGGAACCAAAATGGCCGCCCAACCCATGTCAACCATCTGACCCCAGAGATTGTCAGCATAGCCAGTTTCACTGCCTGTATCCCGCTGTTTGCGCAGCTCTGCCACCGGCGCGAACTCAGCCAGAAAACCCTGAGCTGATTCTTTGAGCATCTGCTGCTCTTCGTTTAATACTAATGCCATGATTCTGTACCTTTGTATTCTGTTGACGCTGTCGCGACTCTACTAGCCGAGGCCAAGGATATTTTTAGCGATCACATTAAGCTGGACCTCTGAGGTTCCACCTTCGATGGAATTGCCCTTGGTGCGCAACCAGGTGCGTGGCAACCAGCCTTCATTGGACGCCTCACCTTCCCACACCATGGCATCACTGCCATTGACCTTAAGAAGAGTTTCAAAGCGGCGCTTATTAAGCTCGGTACCGTAATACTTCAACATGGCTGAGGTAGCTCCGACCCCATGGCCAGATTTAACCTCGTCATTAACCCGCTCTGCTGTCAGTGCAAAACAGGCACCATCAATTTCCCATTGAGCAACTTCTGCACGCAGCAGTGGATTGTTCATGCGACCCTGCTCAACACCCAGTGCCTTGGCTGCGACCTGCCCCAGACTCTTGCCACCGGTCTCGGCCATTCCCATACCGCCAATCATCTCCCGCTCATGGGTCAGCAGATACTTGGCAATGGTCCAGCCCTGATTGACTTCACCTACAACCTGATCTTTTTCAACACGAACATCATCGAGGAAGGTTTCGCAGAATGGCGAGCTGCCAGAGATCAGCTTAATTGGTTTCGGCGTAACCCCCGGCGTTTCCATATCAAACAGCACCAGGCTTATGCCCATTTGCTTTTTGGCGTCCGGATCAGTGCGCAACAGGCAGAACATCCAGTCGGCCTTGTCGCCATAGGAAGTCCACACTTTCTGACCATTGGCAATAAAGTGATCGCCCATATCCACGC
The DNA here is from genome assembly GCA_002334915.1 of Porticoccaceae bacterium UBA2002. GTDB lineage: Bacteria > Pseudomonadota > Gammaproteobacteria > Pseudomonadales > Porticoccaceae > HTCC2207. Next base: position 7,863 of record DDCQ01000079.1, on the reverse strand, counting down.
CTTTGGATTGCAGGCCTGCCAGATCTGAACCAGCACCGGGCTCGGAATAGCCCTGACACCAGCGAATCTCACCGCGAATAATAGGCGGCAGATGCTGTTGCTTTAATGCCTCTGAACCAAATTTCAGCAGCGCCGGACCAATCATCCAGATACCAAAGCTACTCAGAGGCGAGCGGGCATTAATGCGCGCCATCTCTTCTTTAAGAACTTTTTGTTCGGCCTTGTTCAGACCACCGCCACCATATTCGGCGGGCCAATCTGGCGCAGTCCAGCCTTTGGCGCCCATGCGCTCCATCCATTGCTTTTGCTCTTCACTGGCAAACTCAAAGTTGCGCCCACCCCAGCACATCTCGTCACCACCTTTGGCGGGCTTGCGCATAGTTGGGGGACAGTTTTCTTCTAACCAGTCTCTGGTCTCTTGCCGGAAAGCATTTAAATCACTCACATTGGACTCCTGCTTTTTAAGTTTCTAATCAATTGTATTCGGTTGTTATAGACCGCCTGACGGGTGGCAGCCAGACAGACCAGGCGCAGCAAATTTGGGAGTTGAACTTACAGTATGTTATTGTTCCTTTCAAGTATTGCGCGGATAAATTCCGTTATTCGCAATGGCTATAAAGCTCTTGTCGACTGGGTAGGCAATAAGCAGTAAAGTACCGCGCCGGCTGGTAAGATGGGCCATAGAACTGAACTCAAGCAGGAAATACTCCATGAGCAAAGCACTGCAACAACTGCTGGATCTTCTAGCTCTGGAAAAGATAGATGAAAATATCTATCGTGGCCATACCCCTGAAACCTCCAACAAACGGGTATTTGGTGGTCAGGTCTTTGCTCAGGCCATGCGCGCGGCTCAGGATACCGTGCCAGAAGATCGCATGGTGCACTCACAGCATGCCTATTTTTTGCGCCCCGGCGACCCCTCTGTACCCATACTCTATCAGGTTGATGGCATTCGCGATGGCGGTTCCTTCACTACCCGCAGAGTGGTGGCCTCCCAGCGTGGCAAGGCTATCTTTAATACCGAGCTATCCTTTCAGATACCGGAACAGGGCCTCAGCCACCAGATTGATATGCCCGACTGTCCAGGGCCTGAGGGACTCGGCAACGACAATGAACGCTGGAAAGAAATGGTCACCAAACTAAGGGCCAAAACTAGCGGTAAAGCAGCAGCTCACCGCTCCTCCCTGCGCCCTATCGAAATGCGCTCAGTAAACCCCATAGACTATTTCAATCCCAGCATTAGAGACCCGGAACAAAAAGTGTGGATTAAGGCTACTGGCTCTATCGCCGATCTGTCAGAGACTGACAACCAGCCACTGCACCATGCTGTTTTGGCCTATGCCTCTGACTTTAATCTAATGAGTACATCACTGATGCCTCACGCGGTTAACATTATGAGTCCAAAATTGCAGCTAGCCTCGCTGGATCACTGTATCTGGTTTCACGATAGCTTCCGCGCAGATGAATGGATGCTGTATGTGATGGATAGCCCAAGATCCAGCCATGCCCGTGGCCTAAGTCGCGGTTCGTTCTTTAGCCGTGACGGCCGACTGGTAGCCAGCACTATTCAGGAAGGGTTAATCCGTCTGCATAAAGACTAGCTGCCCCAACAGCAGCTACAGATTGAGATACTTCTTTTGCTTGCCGCTGACTTTCTTTAGGTAGTTTCTGGTTTCCCCGCGGATATGCCTGTTGGTTAAAAACCAGTAAAACTCACTGACGCTCATTTTGTTAATACGCGCCAATGACTTGGTTTTATTACCGTTTTTATCCAGGCTGCGCCACAGATTTCCGGCACCACCGTTATAGCTGGAGATCATGGCATACTCTAACTTTTTAGGGTGGTTTATACCCCGCAGATAACGGGTTCCGAGAATACGCAGATAGCCCGCCGCCACCTCAATATTATTGCCTGGGTTATACAGGTAGGAAGAACTGGGGGTATGCTTATAGCCCTTAATAATCGAAAAATAGTCTCGCCCTGCAGTGTTAGCCTTAATCTGCATCAGACCCAGGGCATTGGAACCTGAGCGAGCCAGCGGGTTAAACGAGCTCTCAGTTTCCATAATCGCCATCATCAGCGACGCAGGTACATTGTGCTGGCGGCCAGCAGCTTTGACATACTGAATATATTTACCACCGGCAATATTCTTGTGTTCCTTGACCATATTAATCTTAATTTTATAGCGGCCCCTGCTGCGCTGAGCAGTCTGAGCCAAATGGTCGGCAAAAATTTCCGCGGTCCAGGGATGTTCGATGGGGTTGCCTTTGTGATCGAGAATCTGCTTCCAGAAAAATGGCTTGTTGGTGCGGTCATTGATCAGGCCAAAATCACTGGCTGTCTTGGCATCAATAACCGAGGGGTCTATCTGGGTTAGCAGTATCTCCACAATAGATTGCTGCAGTAGCTGCAGATTGGTCGCAGTCACAACCACCAGACCGGTTTCAAAGTCGACCAGGGTATCGCTGTCGGCTGCATCGTTAAATACCAACACCGAGGGTTTAATCGCCGCCTGCTGATCCGGGCCATTTTGATACTCCCACAGCAAGGCAGCCACATCCTCGTCATAGGCATCATAATCTATAGCCAGAGCCTGGCTGGCGCCAAAGGCAACAGCTAGAGCAAAGCTCAGTATCAGCAGATTAAAACTGTATTTAATAATGGCCATTTAAACCCTGTAGGCATATTCAGGATGCTGCTCAATCATGCGCTGACGCATGCGCCGCATACCTGCAATCCAGCGATCATAGTCAGCCCCTTTGCGTTCAGCATAGGTTGCCAATTCGGCATGAGGCTGAATCATAAAGGTCTCGTTAGCCATACCAGCCAGCACAGAATCTGCGGCCTCATCCGCGGTCATCATGGCATCCTCGCCAATAACACCGCGTCCGCCTTCGGTCATAGCCGTGGCCACATAGAGTGGGCAGACCACCGAGACCTTAATATTGTCATCGCCATGGGTAATGGCCAGGGATTCGGCAAAGCCCATCGCGGCAGTTTTGGTCGTTGAATAGGCAGCATCACCAAGCTGACAGAGCAGCGCAGCGCCTGAGGCCACATTGACCAGATAGCCGCCACCGCGGCTAATCATGCCGGGCACCACAGCTCGGGCGGCAAATACATGGGCCATTACATTGACATTCCAGCTGGTCATCCAGTTATCGTTGGAGCCAGAGGCCGCCATCCAACCCGGACCATCGCCAAAGGCAACGCCAGCATTGGAAACAAAGATATCAATGGGCCCCAGGCGCTCTTCTGTCTCGCGCACCAGTGCCTGAATATCTTCTTCCAGCCCCACATTGGTGGCCACAGCAATACCATTAATTTGCTCGGCCACCTGAGTTGCAGGCTCCAGATTTAAATCAGCCACCGCCACTCTGGCGCCAGCTGCAGCAAATTTTTCACAGAGTGCACGGCCAATACCGCTAGCACCACCAGTGACAACTACAACTTGATTATTAAGATCCACTGAATCCCCTATTTATGCGTTATTAGACTAATACAGCTTCAAGAGCTGCTCTTATCTGCGCCGGAATAGGTACAGATTTATCGCTATTGCGGTCGACAAATACATGGGTAAAGGTACCCTGGGCCGAAGCCTCGGCCTGACCCTGCACAAAAATACCAATACCATATTCCACCGAGCTATTGCCCAGACGATT
>DDCQ01000079.1:596-4189 GCA_002334915.1 Porticoccaceae bacterium UBA2002 | reverse complement strand
AATATCCAGCCCGCCCTGCTCGATCAGATACTGATTGGCAACCGAATCAAAGTAACTGTAATACACCACATTATTTACATGGCCATAGATATCGTTGTCCATCCATCTGGTAGTGATATCGGCAAAGTATTTATAGCCTGAGCGCTGATCTGATTCGGTCATAGTTAAAAAGCCTGAGTGTAGATAGCCAGCGCATCTTCCAGACTGACCTCGCGGGGGTTATTAATCAGCAGCCGCTGCTGCAACATAGCTTCGTCGGCCAACATGGGCAAATCGGTTGCCGCTATATTCATGTGCTGTAACTTAGTCTGCAAACCCAGATCCTCAGCCAGCGCCAAAAAGTAATCGGCCAGCAGCCCTGTGGTGGCTATTGCATCCTCGGGCAGCCTTTGACCAGGCAGAATAATCGCTGCCAGCTCAGCGTAGAGCTCGCCTGCCTGGGGTGCGTTAAAGCGCAACACATGGGGCAGTACCAGCGAGTTACTCAGGCCATGGGGGATATGATAATTGCCACCCAGTGGGTAGGCCAGGGCATGCACAGCGGCCACCGGAGCATTGGCAAAGGCCTGCCCTGCCAGCATAGCGCCCAGCAGCATGGCGCTGCGTGCCTCCAAATTATCGCCCTGTTTTACGGCAGTCTCAATATTGCCAGCCATCAGGCGCAGAGCCTCGCGGGCCAGCATATCTGACAATGGGTTCTTTAAGCGTTTGCTGGTAAATGCTTCGATAGCATGGACCATGGCATCTATGCCAGTGGCGGCGGTTACTGCGGCAGGCAGACCTGTGGTGAGCGCCGCATCGAGAATAATTTTGTCCGCCAACAATGTGCGACTAACCACCCCGGCCTTGGTGGTTTCGCCAGTGGTAATAATCGACACCATAGTGGCTTCTGAACCTGTACCTGCTGTAGTTGGCACCTGAATCAGGGGCAGTCGACCACCAGTGATTTGATCGACGCCATAAATATCTGCCAGTGCCTGCTCGCCTTTAATTAGCACCGCCAGGAGCTTGGCCACATCCATAGAGCTGCCGCCACCAAAGCCAATCACGCCATCGCAAGCAAATTCCTGGGCGATGCGCACCGCATCCATAACCACAGATTCTGGCGGGTCTGCCACCACATCAGAGTAAATATGGTAGTCAATATTACTGGCTTTAAGGCTGTCGACAGCCGCATCTAGCAGACCAAACTGAATAATCCCCGGATCAGTAACCAGCAGCGCTCGCCCAATTCCCAGATTGCCAGCCAACGCACCCAACTGCCGAGAAGTTCCAGCGCCCGAGAGTACATCGGAGACAGTGCTAAATAGAAAATCGTTCATAGATCGCTCTTAGTATTATTATGGTTTTGGCCGCCGTGAGAGGCCATTGATAAACAGATTAAAATAAGCCGCAGAGACCTCAGGCGCGCCAATATCTGCTGTCCAGTTGGCCAGCTCGGGACTGGCCTCAACGGCACCAGATAACACATTCTGGGCAATATCCACATCTATAGGGCGCAATGTGCCATCATCAAAACCCTCGCCTATATAGGTGCCAAGAATTTTACTGTTATTTTTGGTGGCCTTTAAAATAGCTTTACGGTGTTGCTCGTCCAGCGAGGGTAATGCCCGGTAGCGAATCAGGGGCCCCTCCTCACTAAACTGAATATTAAACAGATAGCGCAGCGACAGTTCGACTTTTTTGATACCGGTGGCCTGACTGGCACCGGCTTTATTTAACAGTCTGCTCTCAACATCCAATGTGCGATTAAAACACTGGTATAGCAGCTCTTCTTTGTTTTTTATATGGTAGTAAAACGCGCCTTTGGTAACATCCAGAGAGCTGGCAATCTCATCCAGAGAGGTCCCTTTGTAGCCCTTCTGGTTAAAGAAAATTGCGCCCACACGATAAAATGCCTCGCGCTTAATACGACTCTGATATTCGCGGTCAAAGCTATCCAGCTGCAAAGCGCTTAACTGGGGAAACTGAATATCATCAAACTGATAATGTTTAGTCGATAGACCATTGATCATAATATCCAGCACACCATTGATCACCGGCTCTGGGTTGGCGGCATGGGAGCGATTAAGCCACACGGGGAACCATTGCAGAATAGAAAAAACCCCAGACGCAACCACTGCAGAGTCCAGATCTTCAATAACAGCCTCTTCTATGCCCTGCTCTACCATCTGCTGGCAGACTTCAAAAATATTGGCCCAGCGCTGCAAAATATCTTCGGCATGGGTTGCATCCAGCGCAGATATCTCAGACAGCATGGCGTGATGGGGCCCAATACCCTGCAAAGTATCTATGTACTTATAAAAGTGCCCTTTGACCAGCGAGATAATTTTATCCAGGCCATTGCCCGGCTGCTGATTAGCGCGCTGAACAGCGTCCAGCCACATATCGCAGCTAGAGACGTAGCACTGATAGATTAGATCTTCTTTGGTTTTAACATAGTAGTAGACGCAGGTTTTGGTGAGCTTCATGCTGCCGGCAATATCAGCCAGGGTAGTGGCCCTGGAACCCTGCCAGTTGAATAGCTGCGCCGCCTCAGACAGAATGGCCTGAAACTTAAGTTGGTGCTGACGGCCCTTGCTAAAGGGCGATGCCACCTGACTGCTAATTACTGAGTTCATTGAAGTAAAATAACTCGGGTCAATAGTTATACTTTGTAGAAGAATAACATACTCGACTACTAGTCAAAGGGGAAAATAGCCACAATTAGGGCTAAATCAGCGCGGTGTAAACCATTTTGGTTGAAGCGATCGCCAGCACCAGAGCCAGCAGCTTTTGCAAGGTAAGAGAGGAAGCTCGATGGGAGGCAAGCTCGGCACCGGCCAGACAGCCAATAAACGCCGCCAATAGCAACCAGCCTGTACCCATAGGCCAGAACTGATCGCTCACCAGATAACCCGCCAGCCCACCCAAAGAATTAAGCAGAATAAAACCGGCCGCTACCGCAGCACTCTGGCGTATAGAGCACCAGCCAAAAATCAATAGAATGGGGCTTAAGAAAACCCCGCCACCAATACCGGTTAAGCCAGAGGCAAAACCAAGCCCGGCACCCAGCAAAACACCCACAGCCACTTTGGGCTGTTGAATCACGGCCGCTTGTTTAGTCACCATCAGCATACGCAGCGCCGCCAGTAACAATAAACCACCTACCAAAAAGCGATAAGCCGCGGCATCAATACTGATCATGCCGCCAATAAAGGCCATGGGGGTCGAGCCCAGCACCAGCGGCCAAAATAACTTATGGGGCAATAGTCTGTAGGGTTTAAACCGGTAGAGTAGCCAGCAGGTAACCACAATATTCATCAGCAGTGCCGCCGGGCGCATGGTCTCGGGAGCCAGGCCCCAGAGCGCCATAGCAGCTAAATAGCCAGAGGCGCCGCCATGGCCCACAGAGGAATAGAGAATGGCCATCACCAAAATAGCGGCCAGCAGCCAGTAATCGTAAGCCAGTATAAAAAACTCAGTCACCGAGACTAGCCACCGGTCATATTCATAAAGCGCACAATATCGACCTGCTCCGGGTCAAAATAATGGCGCTCTGGCTTATTGCCCATAGCCTGCACAATACTGGCTTTCAGGCGCTGGGTATCGCC
>DDCQ01000079.1:0-533 GCA_002334915.1 Porticoccaceae bacterium UBA2002 | reverse complement strand
TTATTCGACATAGGCGAGATAAAGCCTATTTTAGACTGGCTGCCCGCCACTGCGGCATAGCGCGAGGGCCCGCCGGTAGTCTCGGCACTGTCCAGCAGATTAAACGCCATATCCAGCTGCTCGCGAATCTGCTGGCTGGTAATCTGGGTATTGCTGCGTTTGTGGGAGGAGATTTCCCCCAGAGGCATCTCCTCGATAAACGAGATATCCATATTGTTATCCACCGCAAAGCGCGCCAGATCCAATACTTCGTCGTCATTAAAGCCGGCCAGAATCACCGCATTAAGTTTAATGCGCTTAAAGCCAACCGTACCCGCGGCTTTAATACCGGCCAACACCTCATGCAGATTGCCCACCCTAGTCAGGGCTTTAAATCGCTCAGGTTTAAGGCTATCGATGCTGATATTAATGCGCGACAGGCCTGCATCTTTTAATGGCTGGGCCATGCTGGGAAGCATAACGCCATTGCTGGTCATGGTAAGTTCATCCAGCCCCGGCAGACTGGCCAGTGAACCCACCAGCTTTAGAATATC